>JBAXMR010000008.1:0-76112 GCA_037134195.1 Paludibacter sp.
AAAGACAGCTGAGTTACAGTCAGCCCCAGTTGGCCACTTTGGTAACTGCCCAATTCAATTAATAATTAATAATTTATGTTTTGTACGCTACAAACATAACTTTTACCATCAAAAACCTCTGTTTTTAATCGGTAATTGTTAATTATTAATTATTTTGAGCCTCTTGTCGGATTCGAACCAACGACCCCGAGATTACAAATCACGTGCTCTGGCCAACTGAGCTAAAGAGGCAAAATGTTTATTATTAGTACTTTATCGGTATAAAAAGCCGTTTGAACATTGCTGTTTCAAACGGCTTGCAAATGTACGCAATTATTTCGGACTACAAAATACTTTGCTATAATATTTTATTTTTTGCCTGTTTTTTCTTTGTGTTTGCGGATTTGCTTTTCCAAAGCTTCAATAGTTAAATCGACAGCTTCTTCAAAACTATCACAGGTTTTTGAGGCAAAGAAATCAATATTCGGTATCATTACCTTGATTTCTGCTTCTTTGTTGGTGGCAGTTTCTGGCTTTACTACCTTTAAATACACCTCTACGTTCATTATTTCATCAAAATTCTTTTCCAGTTTCTGCACTTTTTTTGTTACGTGCGACTGAAGAGTGGTAGTTGCATCAAAATTGATGGACTGGATTCTTAGTTTCATAATAGCCTCCTTTTTTTATTTAGCTCTTGGATGAGCCTGGTTATATATATTGTGTAGTTCTTCAAAACTCGTGTGCGTGTACACCTGAGTTGCTGCCAGACTACTGTGACCTAGTAATTCTTTTACTGCATTAATATCGACTCCTGCATTTAGCATACTGGTGGCAAAACTGTGACGTAGTACATGTGGACTTCGTTTATGTAGAGTGCTTACTTCTGACATTGTGTCGTGCACCAACTTATAAACCAGTTTGGGGTACATTTTCATCCCGTTAGCCCGAACAAACAGATTGGGGTCAAGCACTTCCACTTCTTCGTTGCGGAGTTTGATATAGTGCTCTATTTCAATACAAATTGATGAACCAAGAGGTATAATTCTTTGTTTATTTCGTTTACCTGTAACCCGCACACTTCCCACTTTCAGGTCAATATCAGCATCATGTATATTCAATAATTCCGACAGACGAATACCGGTAAGGTAAAACAGAGATAAAATCATTTGATCCCGAATTGGTTCAAATCTATCCGGAACATTCGTATTGCCCAGCACTCTGGCCATTTCACTTTCTTTAAAAAACGCCGGAAGCGGTTTCTTTGTTTTTGGCAGAATGATTTTTAACGTAGGATTTTTTGTTACATAATCACGTCGGAGCAGGAAATGCCAGAATGATTTGAGAGTCGAAATTTTACGGGACAGGGAACGTGCAGATAGTTTGTCGTTCATCAACGAAAGAACCCACTGCTGAATTTGCAGGGCAGTTATTTCTTTCGGGTTGATTTGTTCGGGGGTTGTCTGAAGGAAATCGCAGAATTGAAGTAAGTCTGTACGATACGACAAGACAGTATGAGTCGAATAATTCTTCTCATACTGTAAATATTGCAGGAATTCGTTCATCATGACCGTGTGCTCAAATCTGCAACGAAAATAATAGAAATAAATCAGGAAAACAAGTTTTCCATTAAAAAAATACTATTCTTCGCCTAATTGCAATTTTTGCACGTAAACCGCGTGAACTTTCTCTTCGCGTTTTACTACTGAAGGTTTGTCGAAACACTGACGACGACGTAATTCTTTTACAACGCCTGTTTTTTCAAATTTACGTTTGAATTTTTTCAATGCTCTTTCAATGTTTTCGCCTTCTTTTACGGGTACTACGATCATAATTACTTGTTATTTAATTCGTTTGTTTGTTATAAAATTTTCGGACTGCAAAGATAGAGAATGATTTTTAATTGACAATAAGAAATGATAAAATATTTTGAGTTTGTGAGAAGTTTGTTCTGTAAGCTCTGGTATTGGTAACAATTAAAAAAATCCCAAAAACTTTTATTTAACGTCTAAAGGGATTTTTTTATTGCAAAACAAACTGATGGTTACCTGTTATTTGATTAAATCAGTTTCACATTCACCGAGTTCGATTCCTCTATACTCTTTTGTTTTTCCTGTTTTGCCACAATACTATAAATAAACACTTTTGTCCGGTAAATGAAAAAATAAGGAGAGGCAAAATCCGAAGAAATTGCCTCTAATGAATTAATTTTGTAATTGCAACACAAAATTAAATTCATGAGCAAAGATACAAATTTTATCGGACAGCCGATATTCGGACAGTTATTAAATTTTCTAGATAAAGGATTCATAAAACGTGCATCTAAAGAGTTAGAAGCAGATAAATATGTAAAGAAGTTCACGAGTTACAAGCACGTAGTAGTTATGTTATTCGCGGTTTTTGAAGGTTATCATTCTATACGTGATACTGTTTTGGGACTATTGTCTCATGCTAATAAGCTTCAATATTTGGGTTTAGATTACATTGTCAGGCGTTCCACTTTATCCGATGCCAATATTCGACGTCCGAATGAACTGTTCGCCAAAGTGTACTATGACACCTACAAGCGACATAAGGATATTTTATCGGACAGCAGCTTGAGCAAAACAGACATGATTCGTTTGTATATCATGGATTCGACCACCATAAGCTTGTTTAAGGAGATTCTAAAGGGTGTTGGCAGAAAGCCTGAGAATGGGAAAAAGAAAGGCGGAATAAAAGCACATACAATTATTGATTCGCAGGATAACATGCCCTGCTTTATACGATATACAGAGACAGCAAAGCACGACCACGTACTTTTAAAAGATGTAGATTTGCCTGAGAACTCATTTATTTGCTTTGACAAAGGATACATTACGAACAATATGAAGCCTTTACCACAAAAAAGATATGGTATGTGACTCGATTAAAGGATAATGCGCTTTATAAGGCTAAGCAAGAGTTCGATATACCAGATGGTGCACATCCAGGCGTCCTGAAAGATGAAGAAATAGAACTTTCGTACGGTAAAAACAAAGAATTAAAGCACAAAGCCAGAAGAATAGCATTTTGGGATGATGAAAAATGGGCGAGTTTTCGAGTTTATAACCAATAATTTTGATTTGTCAGCAGAAGAAATTGCATTGATTTATAAGAAAAGATGGCAAATAGAGCTTCTTTTCAAACAATTAAAACAGAATTTTCCATTGAAATACTTCTTGGGCGATAATGAGAATGCAATAATCATTCAAATATGGGCGGCAATGATAGCAAATCTGCTTTTGACTATACTCAGAAGCAAAATCAAAAAACAATGGGCATTTTCAAACATGATGTCAATTATAAGACACCAATTAATGAGCTATATAAACGTATATACTTTCTTTGAAGACCCTGAAAGGAGTTGGCGGAAAGTAATAGAAGAGCACAATGAACGAGAACGTTTACTTAAAAACAACCCTCAAACTACACTTTTTCCGGTTTAGGGGGCTTATATTTGAAAAAAAAGCAAAAGTATGGCTCTAAAGCCATGAAAATAGCATTTAAAATAATATTCCTACATTACCGGACAACAATGATTGTCATTATATTATTCAACCCGCATTTGTTAAAAAATAAACTGCCTGATAGATGTAGAATTTTGATTTTTCATAAATTTAAATTTTAAAGTTGAATAAAAGATTTTTAGTGATTATGGTAAGATTATTTTTCTTGAATATGTTGATTGATTGTATTTTATAGAAACTATGTAAATTCCTTTCTTTAACATAGAAAGTGTAGTTCTTTCAGCGTTGGAAATCTTTTTGTTGAATAACATGCTGCCCGGCAAGTCAAAAACATAGAGTTGAGCTGTTTCTCCATTTTGTATTTCTGAAATTGAAATAGTTCCATTTTTATTAATGTATATAGAGTTCTCCTGATTTAGTTTAGTTTCTTGAATATCGGTGTTAGGAGTTGTAAAATTCACAGTATTTATTTTCCAAAAATCATTTGTATTTGTTACTCCGAAATAGCTTCCATGCGTACGAATCATTGTGAGGTCGGGTTTAATAGTGTTATTGTAATAATTGACCCCATCAATTGAGGTAAGTACCACACAAGGGCGTGGACAACCATCGATAATATTATCGTGTATATTATAGCTTTTCAAGCCTCCTGCAGGAGAGAATCCATTTTGAGGTGCTTTTGATACAACTACCAATGCACCAGCTTGAGATTGAGTAGTCATACTAGCATTATACATACAATTTTGAATGGAATTATTCCCAATTTCAATATTGCTGGGACAGCCACCTTCCATCCAATAAAATTCAGGTGCAAGTGCAATCCCACTCATAGCGCTTCCAACAACAGTATTCCCATTGATAATTCCATTCGAAGATTTTATCAAAATAGCCCGTGAGCGATTATGGCCTACCTGATTATTGATAACTTTAAATCCGGCACCACTTCTATTCATAGAGTAGAAAATATCCGAAATTGCCATTCCTGTCACCCAATTATCGATGGTAATAACCATACCATTTGTCCACTGATTCCGCTGTGAACCAAGCTTGGCATAACAGGCAGTTAATTGAGCTGTGGTTGGTGCTGTTAAAGCTGTAGTTACTGACTTAGCCACTCCCTTTCCACGAATAGAGCCATCATTGTTAACACAAACAATGCTGTCGCCCACACTCATTTTAAAATCGCTCAAATTGCTCGAGGAACATAGCAAATAAATACTTTTACTGGTGGCATTAATATCATATACAGGATAAAAATTACCATTAATAGCAATGCAGTCATCTCCATTGAATTCAACTTTACATTCTTCGATAATAGGACCGATTTTAGCAAATTTGCTATGAATTCCATCGGCACTCCCAGCACGCAAACGCTGAATTGTGTATTTTGAATCGTATGGTTTTCTGGTTACATTGCAGCGATAATAATGCGTTTTTTCACAATCATATTCATAAAATGAAAAACAGTTCGAATCGTATATGGTAATGCTATCCAGCAACATATTTTTACAAGCATTTAGTATAATGCCGTGAGCTGGTATATTTGTTCCGGTTGCAACAACATCCAATACTACATAATCTCCGATTTGAACCACGCTGTTTTTGTCGGACACCCCCGTGAGCTGGAAAGTTCTTGTTCCGGTTTTTGTAACAGTTGCACCATAAATGTCACCAAAATTCTTTACTAATTCCAGAGTTGATTGTCCAAATACCTGGACTTTAGTTCCTTTTACACTGTCAACGGGGTAACCATCGTGAATGGTAATATCCCAGGTTTTTCTGTCTGATGATATGGTATTAATGGTGACTTGCGTACAACATGGTGGATCATATTCGATGTAAAAATTATTAAACACCACGTTTTCACAACTTGTAAACGAAAAACACAGCTTCTGCCTATTACATATAATTGTAGAGCCATTTCCGTTAATTGTTATATTCTTTTTATTACTGAAAGAATATGCTCCATTGGAAATTAAATCAAGCGAATAAGTGCCCTTTGTAACATTGATTACCGAATTACCGCTCTGACTATTCAGAATAGTTCGCAAATCGGGGTAAGTTGTACCATATAAAGAATAAACTACAAGTATAATTAGAAACAATAAAATAGTCCTTTTCACAGTTTTTAATTTGAATTTTTTTGATAAAAAAGATTATAAGTAGTTGGAATTATTAATGTCCTAAATTAAAGCTAATTCTATTTCCTAAACGCAAAGGAGCAAAGTAAATATGACGCAAAGTAAATATTATCTTTGCGGCTTCGTGTCTTAGCAACTCAGCGTTCAAAATACGATATTGTATTGTTCTCATTACTTATAAGTTAGTTTATTATTGATATTTTAGTTTGAAATTAGATAAGCCACAAGCGAGTACCATAACTAAATCAAGGAAATCATCTATATAAGATCTGATTTCCTCTTTGACAATTCTGAATACTTTGCAGTTTCTAATTGTATTTTCGACTTTAACTCGAGTACTGGAAATTTGTTGATTCGATTTTTTTTAAATGTCAGTCAACTCTTCCTTTAGCTTTCTTTTTAGGGCAATTGATCTCGGCATTCTCAGGATTGAATCCTTAGAAGCCAGAATCAAGCCAAATTCTAATTTTTTTAGAGAACTTAAGTTCTTCCATATCGCACATCATTTTGTCGTGCATTTTTCCTTCCCACGTTTTGGAGGTATATAAAATATTGTTATTCAATCCACTAACAATCAAAATTTTAATCGTGTGTTTTTTTGTCACTATAAAACTCTTTTTGAACATCAGGATCGCCAGGTCGAAGTATAGGACGTTCTTTTCCGTCGATAAGAACATCTTCTTCAGCAAGCAAATTATTTTAAGCATCTACTGTTCTACATGAAATGAATTCGCTTTTTCCAACGTAGTATTAAGTATTTTCTTTAGCAAATGAATCCATAGATTCGCCTGAGGTTGATTCATGTTGAATGAAGCTGCGTGAGCTTGTTGCAATGGATTATTCTTTATGTAAGAAAGAATAAATATCAACTTAGATCTACTTTGACACATTAGAAATTTTAAAATTAATTTCGTCCCTACGGGACTTTGTATATAGGACTTGTTTATGTTTTTACCATAATTACAGCTCTACGAGGTTAAAAAAAGTGACGTAGTCACGAAAATATGGTAAAAGCATGAATATAAATAACCCTTAAAGTCCCGTAGGGACGACATATAATTAATGTGTCAAAGTAGAATTAGATTGCAGAATGATTAATTTACTTTTCAAGCCCCATTACTCAAAAATTGAGTAATGAGACCTGAATTTTGTAAACTTAACAACAACTTTTCTTAGCTATAAAAAATCAATTAATTATTATTTTTCTGATTATGCTCTTACCTTCATTTGTCAGTTTTACTAAATAAGCACCAACCGATAAATTGTTATTTTCCTGAATATTTGTTCCTGACAAATCTCTTGAAATTACTTTCTGGCCTACAGCATTGAATATTTCAAGCTTTGCTCTATTTACTGTACCATTCACAACAATCTGTCCATTACGGGTTGAAATCCAAACATTTCCATTATTTTCAGGATTAATTCCTGTTGTTGTTGAAGGAGCTTTGAAAGTCAGTGCGAAACGACTTGTATTAGCAGTTGTTATTTCTGAATAAAAATTATAAGCAGTAGTTGTCAAATAAGTAATTACCGGATTCAGCGGATCAATATTATCTTTCAGTAAAATCTGTGTTCCTTCAGCAAAATTACTCATAAGAGAAGCGTTGATAGTAAAATCACCGGATTTTCCAGTTGTAAATCCAAGAGCTATTTCAGTATCGTAAGGTATGCTGTTCATAGTATTTATGGCAAGCTGTGAACCATCAACAACGGTAAATAACTCAGGTATATTTACATTGCCATTCGACATTTTACCGGAATCGTAAGCATCCAGATTATTAGTTGCTCCGGAATAAAACTTAATTATTGTTTCATCGCCTGTAATTCCATTGAACACATTCAAACCTAATAAACCATAGGTTTCGTTCTTTAAAGTAGGTGTTTTCAGTGGAGTGGTAGGCACAGTTCCAGTAATATCTGGCATTGTTACGGTTGTTGTATGCGAACGATTTGAATTAGACAAAGCGATGGACTGGTTGTTTAATTTTGTTCTCACCCAGAATCCCTGCATAGGCGGAATATATCCTGTTACCCGACCGGTTAAGCTGGAATTGGTACCAAAACCGTCAGTAGAATTTACCGTTTCGCAATGGTAATAACCGGCTGCATCGCGGGTACGATACCATACCGTTGGCTCTATACCGGCTGAATTTGCACTGATGGATGGCAATACATTCAGATACGAAGGATATGGATTTCCAATCAGGTTAAATCCGTGTTTTGGATTAGCTGAAGTATAAGACAGACCGCTGATAGTTTGATCACCCGTATTTAAACCGGTACCGCTAAATGTAACCGTTGATGTTGCTACACTTGGTTTTACAATATAACCAGCTCCAAAAGCCATAGTTGTGGCTCCGCTTACCGTATTCCATACTGCGCCGGCTGCATATCCATTCGCACCGGTTGACTGATTTGTATCACTTTCGGGGTAGGAATAGAAAGTTAATGAACCTCCATCGACTCCTGGTAATGATGATGCACCTGATACCGGAGAACTCATATACCAGTTGCGGGATGAGCTAAGATATTGTTTTACAGTAGCTGAGGTTACTGAAGTTGTTCCTCCATAATCATTATAAGTTCCGGTACCATTTGTGCCATCACTGTTTATACTTATAGCAGAAGCTATTAATGAGCTTGTATTCGTAACCTTACCACCACCTGCAATAGTAAGGCTGTTTATGTTCGTTGGTGCGTTTATTGTCAATAATGCAGCATTTCCTACTATTACATCACTAACCGGTGTCAAGGTCAAAGAACCTATTGAAGTAGAAGATGAAACGTTGATATTATTTGCTGTTGCAGATGGTGTAACGGAACTTGAAGTTGTGCCCGAACCGGTTCCTCTGATATTCGTGGCAGTTGCAGTAAAGGTGTAGGCAGTTCCATTGGTTAAACCTATTACCTTAAGCGGACTTGTCGAACCTGTAGCAGTGAATCCACCCGGTGATGATGTGACAGTATAGGAAGTTATATCAGCACCACCATCACTAGCCGGAGCTGCAAAGGCTATAGATGCTTGCGCATTACCTGCGGTTGCCACTACTGATGTAGGTGCTCCCGGAACTGATGGATAATATTTTGCTGCTTCGTTGGTTGTTGTTGATTCATATAGCCAGCCTCTTGGCATAGAAGTACTGCTGAATGGTCCTGTTTTTGAAGTTTGAGAATAACCTAATACTAGATAATTGTTTACTGCCGGTGTGTATGAAGTATAATCTGCTGTAACTGTCAATGAGGCATTGGTTACATCAAGTTCTGTACACGAAATTTTATCGAAATCAGTTCCTGCAGTTGTTTTACCTTTGATTTGCATCAATACACTTCCATAAAGTGGGAATTTAGTACCGGCAGCCGATGGGGTTAACACGATTGTTCCAATTCCGCTCGTACCTCCGGTATAGTCGCCTGGCGAAAGTGTACTACCTGTAGCTGTTACCAAAGTGCTTGCTGCAAAGGTACAAGAACCATTGATGGTTGCACCATTGTTATTATTCAAAACAACCACTGAAGTCGCGGCAGTAGAACCACCTGAAACACCATAATTAAAGTTTATCACACCACCCGAATTGTTATTCAGTATTGGATAAGTGCTTGTTGTTCCTGATGTACCTGAACTCGTAATAGAACCTTTCGTTATGTTAATAGTTCCGGTATTTGTGAATGTCTGATTTGCAGCCTTAGTACTTAACTTTATAGCATTGGTGTAACCGTATAAATTCAATATTCCACTATTTGTAAAAATATAGGGCATTGAAGAAGCTACATATATACCTAAAGCACTTGACACATCTTTTGAGTTAATAGTGGCAGTACCCGTATTTATAAACTTACCATATCCAACAGTACTAGGAGCTGCTCCTCCAAAAACAGTGGGTTGTTCAAATCCACTTATAGATAGTGTCCCATTATTAGTAAATGAACAAAAAACAGATTCTGTGGTTTGCCACATATTAATAGCATGCAATGCAGTTCCTGATGTACTAGTACCAGCAGTGATATATATTGAGCCGTTATTAATTATTGAAGCTGAATTGGCCAAATAGAACGCATTTCGACCAGATCCAATATTAAGATTCAAGGTAGTACCGCTATTGATGGTTATTGTTGAGCCTGCAGTTGTTATATTAAAAGGAGTAAAGGCTAAAGAGCCTGTAGCATCTCCCATTGTGAAACCCGCTCCTCCAATCGTACCTGCCGCATTTTCCGCTGCTGTAAAGAAAGATGTAGAAGCTTTTCCAACTAAGCTGTTTATTCCATTAAAAGTTAAAGTATTACCAGTACCATTTATAGAAACACCATAATTTACTGTTGATGCATTTGCAGTAGTAATGGACAATGTGCCTTGATTAACAAAAGTATTTGTACCAGCCAGATACATTGCACCAGTTGTAGCTCCAGCAGTATTTAGGCCGGGGGCAATTGTGAGCGTACCATTGTTTGTTAAGCTCGCTCCAGCGCTAAATGAGATTTTTTCCACATTCACGGTAGTTCCAACTGCAATAACTACCGATTTGCCAGCATTAATTGTAACAATATCAGCTGCAGTCGGAACTGCTGAACTAACTGATGCAGTGGTGCTACTTGTACTCCAGTTAGAAATAGTAGCCCAATCGGTATTGGTTGTACCAAAGAAGTAGAGCGGCGTTGCATAAGCTCCGGAAGAATAAACCAAGCCAATAAAAAGCAAGGCGATAAATTTATAAACGCTCCGATAATTGAAAGAAATTGATTGATTTTTCATGATTTAATTTAATTATGATTATTATGATGCAAAAGTATTTTGATTTAGAATTTAAGATAATCTCAAAAATCTCAAAAACATTCAAATTTGTAACATTATATTCGTTTTTTTATAAGAAAAACTAGACTTACTGGTTTTATCCATTAAGCCAGGCTTTAGTAAACAATCAAATTTTTGTTCAACTTAAATCACAATTTTACGGTTAAGTAATATTCCTTCAGTGCTAATCTGAATGATATAAACGCCATGAGGATAGTTATTTAATTCTATATTTGTTTGTTTTGTAAAAGCAGTCGTTTGTAAAAGCAGTCCATTTACATTAAAAAGTTGTAATTTAAGCAGTTTTGCTTCCTTGTATTCAACAGAAAGTGAATTTGAATTGAAATAAAATGTAAAATTATCATCCTTTAAATCAATTTTGTTGGTTACAACAGATTGCAATCCCGAAAGATTCGAAGTCCATACATCATCAGTATTTGTTATTCCATAATTTTTGCCATGTTGTCTCACCATTGTCAAATCCGGAGTAAGCTGATTGTTGTAGTAACTGTATCCATTTATTGACGTTAACACAACATTCGGTTTTGGACATCCCGTGATAATATTGTCGTGGATAGAAATGTTAGTAAATCCACCTGCAGCTGAAATAGCCTTTGATCCATTAAAAGAAATTACTGTCAATGGAGCGGCTTGACTTTGCCCCCAACTGCTTGCTTCAAACATACACTTTGAAATCAGATTATTACTGATTTCCACATTGCTGGAACAACCGGCTTCCATCCAATAGAACTCGGGAGCTAAAACTATACCTGCTTCCATGCTTCCTCTTACATAATTATTTTTAATGGTACCATTCGATGCTTTTACCAATATGCCACGAGAACGGTTGTAACCCACTGTGTCGTTTTCTATTTTAAAGTTATTACCTGTTCGTGCCTTTGAGTAAATTAAATCGCCAATACTCAATCCTGTGTACCAGGCTGGTATGCTAATTCTAAATCCATATATAAAAGATGTTGGACTTGACATACCACCAGTATATAACGCGATACAATTGGAAATTTCAGTGGTAGTAGGTGCAGATGTAGTTAATGTCAATGCTTTGCTGTTTCCAATAATAGTGCCGTTATTATCTACCAATACAATACTGTCGCTATTTTGCACTTTAGGGGTAGTTGAACTTGACAGCAGATACAAATAACCGTTGGCCTGATCTACATTATAAACTGGATAAAAATTACCGTTCACCGCAATACAGTCATCACTGTTATACTCCACTCTGCAATTGGTTATAGTAGGACCAACAGTGGCGTGTTTACTATGAATTCCATCGGCATTTCCGGATCTTAATCTGGGCACTGATACATTCTGGTCATCGGTTTTTCGTGTCACTTTACAACGGTTGTAGGTACTGTTTTCGCAATCTGATTCATAAAAAGAGAAACAATTGGAGCCATACATAGTTACATTATCCATGATTAGATTTTTACTGCCAGATATATATATGCCATGTGTTTCAGTGTTGACCGGTTTTACATCGAACACTGCATAATCACCCACTGCTTCACTGTAAGGTGAAGTAGCCGATGTTTTTGTAATTGTAAGCACATCCGAAGATTGAATGTACGTAAAACCTGAGTAAATTGTCCAATAGTTTTCCTTTAACGTCAGGGTGTTTTTATCAAAGAGTTCCAGTTTATTGGTTGAAATATCAGTCAATGGATAACCGTTGCAAATTTTCACTGTCCAAGTAAGGTGATCGGATGAAACGGCTGTTATTATACCTTGCGTAAAGCAAAGCGGATCATAATCGACACTCAGATTGGACATCTTAAAATTAGTACAATTAATAACTCTGAATGCCAGCGACTGCTTGTCACAAATTATCTCCGAACCGTTTCCTTCCACCGTTACATTGCTCAATCCGCTGAATTGGTAAGCTCCCGAAGCCAAGGTAAGTGAATAAGATCCCTTTGGTATGTTTATTGAAGAACTTCCTGATTGAGCATCCAATACCGTTCTTAAATCGTTCAATGCAGGTGTTATTGCATTTGATGCTGCACTTGAACTACTTGTGCCGTTTTGATTTGTGGCTGTAACGGTAAACGTATAACTTGTACCATTGGTTAAACCATTAACCGTAATGGGACTGGTAGTACCTGTTGCAGTTATTCCACCCGGGTTGGAAGTAACTGTATAGCCTGTAATTGCACTAATTCCAGCATTACCGGGCGCAGTAAATGAAACGGTAGCTTTTTTATTCCACCCCACTGCTGTTCCTATTGTAGGTGCAAAAGGCAAAGAAGTATCGTATTTTATAGCCACATTGGTTGCTGATGAAGCATCTACAATCCAACCGTTGGCTATCGAGGCAGTTAGAAAAGAGCCAGTTTTAGAAACGGTTGAATATGTTAATGGTATATAATCCAAATTTGACGGAGTATAATTTACTGTTGCGCTTAATGTTGAGTTTGTAAGGTCTAATTCTGAACATTGTAATTGGTCATAATCCGTACCAGCAGTTGTTTTGTTGTTCACAAGCATATTCAAACTTCCTGCAAGTGGAAACTTTGTTCCTGTGGCTGAAGGTATTAAAACCATAATACCGATTCCACTGATTTTATTTACCGTATCGTAATCACCCGGCGACAGCGTACTTCCGGCATTTGTTGAAAGAGTTGAAGCAGGGAAAGTACACGAACCATTTATTGTTGCACCGCTATTGTTATTAATTGTTACTGCATTGGCAGCATTCGTTGTACTTGATGGTATGCCATAATTAAAGTTGATTATTCCACCCGAATTATTATCAATGGTTTGATACGTGCTTGCAGTTCCTACCGTTCCACCACTGGTAATGTTTCCTTTTGTAATGTTTATCGTCCCTGTATTCGTAAATGACCCGCCATAGCTTTTTGCATTCAGCGAAATTGCTCTGTAGCTTACATTTATATTTAGCGTTCCGCTGTTGATAAAAACATTTGGTAGGTTGCTTAACGAAAATATCCCCAGCGATGAACCAGATGTTCCGGTGTAGTTGATGGTTGTAGTGCTGTTTACTTTGTTCTCAAATTTACAATATCCTGTTGAACCCGTGTTAGACCCACCAAATACGGTTGGTTGTTCAAATCCAGACATTAGGAATGTTCCGTTGTTGGTAAAAGTTGAGTTTAGACCAGCAGTAGTTTCCCATATTTGAAGTGCATGCAGACTTGTTCCGGTTGTAGTGGTATAGGTGTTGATAGTTCCATTGTTAGTTATCGAAGCACTGCTCGACAAATAAAAAGCATTATTGGCATTAATATACGCTGACAAAGTAGTACCCGCAGAAATAATAATGGCAGCATTAGTAGATGTGGCGGTAACTAAACTATAATTAACCTGAGCACCAGAGCTACCAATTGTAAACCCACTTCCGGAAATTGTAGTTGTAGAACTGCCGCTTGCCGAAATGACTGACTTGGAAGCTCCTGCAACAATATTGACAGTACCGTTAAATATCAAACTTGCTGTACCACCCGTACCGATTACATTATTGAATCCGGCACTTGTATTGAGTGTAAGTGTTCCTTCGTTATCGAAGTAGGCGGTGGTAGCTGATGAAAAGGCAATTGCATTGTCGCTGTTTTGGGTTACGACATTCAACGTTCCATTATTGGTAAGTTTTCCTGTTCCGGCAATTGTAATGCTATTCACCGAGATTGTTGAACCTACTGCAATGACTACCGTCTTGCCTGTTGGAATTGAAACTTTGTTATTGATACCAGGAAGAACGCCACCAGTCCAGTTCGAAGCTGTAGCCCAATTGGTACTTGTACTGCCAGACCAAGTGATTGTACTTATTGTTTTAGGAGTAATGCTGTTGGATGCTGTGCTTGTAAAATCGCCACCACCATCGCCCACAGCCCGAACGGTAAAAGTGTAAGCCGTCCCAGAAGTCAAGCCGCTGACTGTTATTCCGGTAGCTGTTCCAGTAGCCGTTACATTTCCCGGACTAGATGTCACTGTATAGTTTATTGTACCGGTTCCGCTGTAAGTTGGTACAATAAAATTCACTTTTGCTGATGTAGAACTAGCTACCGAAGCCGAAACATAAGTAGGTGCATTGGAAATTACTATTAATCCAAAAGAACTGACTGAATAACATAAGCAGAAAAAAACAAGGATAAATGTTTTAGGAGCAAAGAAAATTTGAAATGTAGAAGTTTTCATTTGATTGAATTATTTTAAAATTTATTGCAAAGGTATTTCTATATGCTTTATTATATAATCTCAAAACGCTCAAATAACTTCATGTTTGTAACAGAAAGCTATTTGAAAATTGAAATTGATAGTTGAAATCCTGCCAAACCGTACAAAATGTAACATTTTTGCAAAAAAAATAACGGATAGTGAATTTCACTACCCGTTACGAGCCGCTATCTGTTATTTATTCAATTAGTTAACTAACACTTTCTGAACTTTTATACCTTGAGCCGTTTCGAGTTTTATTAAATATATTCCTTTGCTTTTCATTTCAATGTTTCGATTCGATGTCTTTTCGGAAAGAACCAAACCTCCAACACTATTGAATACATTTACCATGCCAATTGCTCCATGTAAATTGAGTGTACGTCCTTCAACTGTAATCATTATTTTATCAGCACTTTGATTTACAATAGCAGTATTTACACTTGGTGTAACTGAGTTAGAAGCAGCACTTGCCACACTTGTTCCTCTGATGTTTGTCGCAGTTACAGTGAAAGTATAAGCAGTTTCATTAGTTAGCCCTGTTACTACAATAGGACTTGCTGTGCCTGTAGCAGTTATACCATCGTTGGATGTAACTGTATATAATGTAATATCAGCACCACCATCACTCGCTGGTGCGGAAAAAGCCACAGAAGCCTGAGCATTGCCTGTAGTTGCTACTACCGATGTAGCCATACTTGGTACAGATGGATAATATTTTGCTGCTTCGTTGGTAGTGGTTGATTCATATAGCCAACCTCTTGGCATAGAAGTACTGCTAAATGGACCGGTTTTGGAAGTTCCTGAATAAATTAGTACCAGATAATCGTTTACAGCAGGGGTATATGAAGTGTAATCCGCTGTAACGGTCAATGTAGCGTTGGTTACATCAAGTTCGGTACACGAAATTTTATCGAAATCTGTTCCAGGGGTTGTTTTTCCTTTAATTTGCATCAATACGCTACCAGAAAGAGGAAATTTAGTTCCTGCAACAGATGGTTTTAAAACGATTGTTCCAATACCGCTTACGCCAGCTGTATAATCTCCGGGTGAAAGTGTGCTTCCCACTGCTGTAACCAACGTATATTGAGGAAAAGTACATGAGCCATTGATAGTTGCACCGCTATTGTTGTTTATGATCACTCTATCTGTCGCTACAGAAGTTCCTGCAGAAACACCATAGTTAAAGTTAATAACACCTCCAGAATTATTGTCGATGGCTTGATAAGTAGTTGAAGTGCCTAATGTACCACCACACTGAATACTCCCTTTTGTTATGTTGATAGTTCCTGTATTGGTAAATGAACCACCATAGGTTTTTGCAGATAAAGCAATTGCTCTATAGCTAGCATTTAAATTCATCGTACCACTATTGATAAAGATATTCGGCAAATTTCCTGCGGAGGATATTCCAATTGTACCTGATGATGTACCTGATGATATACCCGGATAGGTAGAAGTTACAATTCCTGTTGATTTATTTTCGAATTTACTATAAGAAGTGCCACCAGATCCACTAAACGAAGTGGGTTGTTCAAAACCCGACATCAATAATGTACCATAATTTGTAAAAGTAGCAACATATCCATTAGCGGATGTTTGCCAAACACTTATAGCACGAGGATTTGTTCCTGTATCTTTAGTATAGATATTTAATGTTCCGTTATTGATTATTGAAACTGAGCTAGCCAAATAAAAACCAACCTTCCCTGTTGAACTACCAATATATAAATTTATAGTAGTATTGGTATCAATGGTAATAGTAGCCCCAGTAGAGGTTATAGAAAATGGTATAAATGTCGCTCCGATAGTTGAACTTCCAATTGTAAACCCAGTTCCACTTATTGTTGTAGAAGAGCTACCACCTGCAGCAAATACATTATTACTTCCTGCTTTAGCAGCTAAGTTATTTGTTCCATTAAAAGTTAGTGTATTGCCTGTTCCATTAAGACTTATGGCATTAGAAACTGAAGTTTGATTGGCTGAAGTAATTGTCAATGTACCTTCATTATCAAAAGTATTTGTACCTGAGATGGTAAGTGCTGAACCAGTTGTAGCACCTGCTGTATTTAATCCAGGGGCAATTGTCAGTGTTCCATTGTTGGTCAAACTTGCACCTGCATTTAGTGTTATTTTTTCCACGCTCACAGTAGTTCCATTTGCAATTACTACAGATTTACTCGTGGCAATAACTACCACATCGGCCGAAGTTGGAACTGTTCCTAAATCCCAATTTGTGGCTGTTGCCCAATCTGTATCCGTTGTGCCATTAAACGTAACAGTTACTGCATAAGCTTCCACAGTAAAGAACATACAACAAAGAAATAATGCAAATTGCCTAATTGAAGACGATAAGCAAGAAGTTAAAGTAGAATTTTGATTGTTCATAAAATTGAATTTTAGAAGATGAATAATAGATTTATTTAGATATTATGGTAAAATTATTTTTCTTGAATACGTTGATTGATTGTATTTTAAAGAAACTATATAGACTCCTTTATTAAATTGAGAAAGGTTTGTTTTATCAGTGTTTGAAATCTTTTTGTTGAGTAACATTCTGCCAGGCAGGTCAAAAATAAAGAGTTGAGCAGTTTCCCCATCTTCCATACCAATTATTGATATATTGCCATTCTTATCAATTGAAATTAAGTTTTCAGGATTTAATTTAGTTTCGTGAACATCGGTATTTATAGACGTAAAATTTACAACATTTATTTTCCAGAAGTCTTTCGTATTTAACACTCCCAAACTACTTCCATGTGTACGAATCATTGTCAGGTCAGTCGTGGTGGTGTTATTGTAATAATTTACTCCATCAATAGAAGTAAGCACCACACATGGGCGAGGGCAACCATCGATTACATTATCGTGAATATTGTAATTTTTCAGGCCACCAGCGGGTGAAAAACCACCTTGTGGAGCTGAAGATACTACCACTAATGCACCAGCCTGTGATTGTCCGGTCATGCTGGCATTATACATACAATTCCGAATGGTATTGTTGCTAATTTCTATATTGCTGGGACATCCTGCTTCCATCCAATAAAACTCGGGTGCAACGGCAATTCCACTCATGGCACTACCTACAACGGTATTTCCAGAAATAATTCCATTCGATGATTTTATTAAAATTGCCCTTGAACGGTTATGACCTACCTGATTGTTGATGACTTTAAATCCGGCACCACTTCTGTTCATAGAGTAGAAAATATCCGAAATCGCCATTCCGGCAATCCAATTATCGATGGTTACTACAAAGCCGTTTGCAAACTGATTCCTCTGATTACCAAGCTTGGCATAACAGGTTGTTAACTGAGCTGTAGTTGGTGCTGTTAATGCTGCTGAAATTGATTTTGCCACTCCTTTCCCCCGTATTGAACCATCATTATTTACACAAACGATGCTGTCGCCCACACTTATTTTAAAATCACTCAGATTGCTTGATGAACAAAGCATATAAATACTTTTACTTGTGGCATTTATGTCATATACCGGATAAAAATTTCCATTTACAGCGATACAATCATCTCCATTATATTCAACTTTACATTCTTCGATAATGGGACCAATTTTAGCAAATTTGCTATGAATTCCATCGGCACTACCGGCACGTAAACGCTGAATGGTATATTTAGAATCGTATGGTTTTCTGGTCACACCGCAACGGTAGTAATGCGTTTTTTCACAGTCGTATTCGTAAAATGAAAAACAGTTTGAATCATACATGGTAATACTATCCAACGACATATTCTTGCAAGCATTCAGTATAATGCCGTGTGCGGGTATATTTGTACCGGTAGCAGCCACATCCAATACCACGTAATCTCCTAGTTGAACCACACTGTTTTTGTCGGACATGCCGGTTAGTCGAAACGTTCTTGTACCAGTTTTAGAAACCGTTATACCATAAATATCACCAAAATTCTTTACTAATTCTAAAGTTGATTGCCCGAATACCTGAACTTTAGTCCCTTCTAAGCTGTCAACCGGATACCCATCATGAATGGTAATATCCCATGTTTTTTTATCTGATGATATGGCATTAATGGTTCCTTGGGTGCAACATGGAGGATCGTATTCGATATAAAAATTATTGAACACTACATTTTCACAACTTGTAAATGAAAAACATTGTTTTTGCCTGTTACATATAATTGTAGAACCATTACCGTTAATGGTCACATTTTTTTTATTGATAAACGAATATGCGCCGCTGGATATTAAATCAAGCGTGTAAGTACCTTTAGGAACATCAATTACCGAGTTGCTGCTCTGATTATTCAGAACAGTGCGTAAATCGGGATATGTCGCTCCATATAAAATAGAAACTACAAGTACATTTAGAAACAGTAAAATTGTTTTTTTGATTTTCATTTTGAATTTAGATTATAGGATTTTTCCTAAAATAGTTTCAATATCCTTTATTGCCAATACATTGGAAGGCAATAGAAGGATATTGATGTTGCTTTATTCTGTCAATTATTTCTGCATTTTTTGGATAATTACCGTACCATCGTAATTAACTACCTGTACGATGTATAAACCTGTTTGCAAATTTGAAGTGTTTAATTTTGAGACATTAGCCTGAACATACTGTCTAACTCCTGCCAAGTCAAATACAGAAATGCTCTTGACTAAATTCGGCAAATAAATCATGTCAGTAAACGGATTTGGATAAGCAAAAGTTGAATTTTTCAGTATTTCGTTAACTGCAGTAGGGCCATCATATTCATAAGCACCTGCATCTTTGCTTGCTCCTATTTTGGCTATTCCTCTAATATCCAATGCTGGAACCAGATTCAACCCGTTTAACAAAAATTCAGCTTTTCCAAATTCGATGGCCAACGAACCTTGGTTTAATTTGAGATAGGGAACTCCTGTTGCAGGTACAGTTAAGACGGAATCCAGTTTTACGATGTTATTTAATTTACCTACTGAATCTGTGGTAAGATGAACAGCAGTACTAAGCGAACCTCCAAACCCATCAAAAACACTTCCGGTAATGTTCAAAGATTTATAAAGTTGTGTTGGTTTTGTTAAGTTAACAACTAACCCGTAACCCCAGTATTTTAGTAAAGTTGGATCCCACACTCTATCCTGTACAATATTATTGATAAAGCTAAAATCAACGCCTAGGTCATTGAAAAACAAACTAGATTTTGCAGCAGTAGGATTGCTGGGTCCATTTTTAAAAAATGTGTTGTTGATAAAACTGATAGTTCCGTTTAATCCATTTTCACTCCCGCCTGTAATTATAAAAGCTGTACCATGTGTAGCATTGCAATAGTTTGCATAAAAAGTATTATTTACAAACTGTAAATTCACTTTACCTGCAGTAGTTGCAAAACTACCTACTTTGTCAATCAAAATTGCACCACCAGATCCATACGCATAATTTTTACTAAAAGTGGAGTTGGTTATTTTCAGTTTTGCATCACAACCTGCATAAAGTCTGAAAGCGATTGCACCGCCTGCAGGTGATTTTGTATTCAAAGTCATATCATCGTTGGATGTATTTGAATCAAAATAGCATTTATTGATGGTTACATTGGCAGTTTGAGATTCGACTTTCAATGCACCACCAAATTTATAGTCGTGCGTTCCATCTTGTGTACTGTTTGCTTTAAATGTACAACTTTCAAAATTAGCAATACCTGTTCCCTGAACACATACTGCTGCGCCATGTGACGAAATACAATTTTGGAATAAAACATTTGTACAATTTAATGTACCAGTTGAGTAAATTGCACCGCCTCCACGTAAAGCCAAGTTTGCGTTTTCTACATTTACATTCTCAAGTGTAAGTGTTGCAGTAGAACTTACATTAAACATACCTCCCCAATAGTCTGTTTTACCAGTTGCAAATGCATATTGACTATTCCGAATGGTCATATTCTTTATGGAAAGACTTCCTGTTCCGGTAATAGCAAAAAATTGAGGAGTCTCTGAACCTCTGGCAATATCATCGGCAGTTAAACCTTCAATAATTACATTGTCTTTGGTTGATCCGGCAGTTCCCTGAAGCGTTACATTGACAGTTACGGTTGCCTTTGCTAAAACTGCATGGGTAGTGGCTGCTAAAACTACGGTGCAACCATCTGTCCATTTAGTAGCATTGAGTGACATCCATGGAGATGATGAACTGGTTCCTTCATTTGCATCATTTGCATTAGTAGAATTTGGGTCAACATAAAATGTTGTTTGAGATTGTATTGACAACACGGGTATCAATACCATTAACAGAAGGTAAAATTTTTGTTTCATACTGAATTAGAATTAATTATTAATATTATTTGATAGTTCAAAAAAACATTATCTATTTTGACACTGCAAAGATATTTTAATGTACTTATTTTAATAATCTCAGAATTCCCAAAAAACATATCATTTGTAACATTACTGGATTATATGATACTCCCTTTTCTTAGGACAGTTTTAGCAGCAAGTTAAGATATTTATTTTTGCTGCAAGTTTGGTTTTGCTCGGACAAAACGGGAAATAACTTTTTTGGCCGCCCCTGCGAGCCATGAAAAAAGTTATTCTCGTTTTAGGCCGCTAATTGATAAACATCTTTGGGTGTTTTATATTCTAAGGATTGATGCAATCTTTCGTTGTTGTAAAAACTAAAATAGTCATTCAATCCTTTCCACAAAGATAATCCATTTTCGTATACATTCAAATACACGTTTTCGTACTTTACGCTTCGCCATAATCTTTCTATAAAGATATTGTCCAACGCTCGTCCTTTGCCATCCATTGATATTTTTATCTCGTTTGATTTCAACTCTTTGATAAATACTTCACTTGTAAATTGGCTGCCCTGATCAGTATTGAAAATCTCTGGTTTTCCATGTAGTTCTATCGCTTGTTTTAGTACTTCTGTACACCATTCAGCACTCATGGTATTGGATAACGACCAATGAATAACATATCGACTGTGTAAGTCGATAATTGCCGTGAGATACATAAATCCCTTTTCCATTGGAATGTACGTGATATCCATTGCCCAAACCTGATTGCGTCTTATAATTTTCAATCCTTTTAAAAGATATGGATACTTGTAATGAGTTTTGTTGCTGATAGTTGTTCTGGGTTCACGATAAATAGTTTGCCAGTTTACTTTTTTCATCAATCGTCTCACGCGCTTTACACTTACGGGGTATCCTGCAACTTGCAGCAAAGCAGTCAATCGCAATACACCATAAAATGGAGTGCTGAAATACTGTTCGTCCAACCAGCGCATGATAGCTAAATTTTGTTCCGATTCGCCAACCGGAACATAATAGAAACTACTTCTGTGTAATGAAAGAAGATTACATTGAACCGTTATACTCAATTGCTTATGATTAGGTTCGATTAAATCTCTTCGTTCAGTTCTACCTCTTAGAGCAACTTTTTTTTTAGAAAATCATTTTCGACTTTCAATTGACCAATTTGAGCATATAAAACCTGAGTCTGATTTGCAATCTCCTTATCATCGGCCACTTCATTTGAAAAAACATTGCTGAAATTTTTCAATGCCTGGCTGCGCCACATAGAAATCTGGGTCGGTTGAAGTTCATACTTTTTGGCTAAACTTTCTAATGTTTCGCGCTCCTTTAATGATTCTAAAACCACTTTCGCTTTAAATTCTTTACTGAATTTTCTCCTTGATGTTGACATAAAATTTTTGGTTTAAAGATAATACAATTATATCTTAGCTTTATGTCCAATTTTTGGGGAGTATCATATTATTCCTCAAAAATAACTAAGATATTTAAACGAACAGTATTTTTAAGATTGATATTCCTTACCAATTAGAACAATAATATTACAATTTGTATCAAAACTATCAGAATCTCTCATAATTAACAATCTTAGATTTGAAAAACTCAAAATAATCACTACTTTAGTCGCATAATTCAAAAAAATATATATAATAATAAAATGAAACACGCATGAATCGTCAATTAATGCTTAAAATCAATTTTGTAATTACATTATTATTGTTTCAACAAACCGGTGTTGCAAAAGACTATAAAATCACCCAACTTTCGAGCAATGAGGGTTTATCGCAACAAGATGTAGAATGTATTGTTCAGGATAAACAGGGCTTTATCTGGATAGGTACTTATGATGGTTTGAATAGATACGACGGAAACAATATATTGGTATACAGACATATACCTAATGACAGCACTACAATAAGTGATAATCGAATTTTATGTATGGAAGAATGGGCTGAAAGGGGGGAATTATGGATTGGAACCGATGGAGGATTAAACTGTTTTGATAAAAAGAGTCGAAAATTTAGATGCTATTTTGACACATACAAAAACAAAAACAGTTTTCCCGACAATCAAATCAATTGTTTAGACCTTGAAAAGAATAATTTATGGATTGGCACTACAGGAGTAAACAAAATAACATTTAATGCTGAAAACATAGAAAAAATTGAATACTATCCTTTAGAATATGCTGATAACACTACTTTGCAAAGAATAAATGACATCACACATGATATCAATGGAAACATATTAGTTGGAAGTAATGCTGGTTTATTTGTTAAAACCCATAACAGTAATAAGTTTGAACCTGTAAAAGAAATTACCGGGTATATCCGACGATTTATCAAAGACAAGTCCGGAAATTTTTGGATTTTATCCTCTAATGGAATTTTATATTTCACTTTAGATTTACAAAAAAGATATAATTATCTTTCCAATCCAGAATGGATTAATTTTAAAGAAACTGATGTCAAAGACTTAAAGTACATACTTCCTATTTCAAATCAGCATTTCCTATCGGCCACATCAAATCAACTTTATTGGATATCCAAAATTGGAAATAACTATGTGTTAACAAATACAACCTTTACAGATAAAAATTTCTTTCGAAATAATGATATTAAAGCATTAATGCTTGACCGATCAAATAATGTTTGGATTACATCAGGAATGGATGGAATAGCCAAATTTGATATTGCTGGCAAATCAATCAACTACTTAGCGCTAAACAATTCCATAGAAAATGACAAAATTCATATTCAAACCATTATAAAAGACTATAAAGAAAGAATTTGGATTGGCTCAAACAAAGGTGTTTATATAAAAGATTCAAAGAGTGCCAAAAGCTTGAATTTAAAGAATATAGGCATGGGAGTTTTTGATTTATTGGAGGATAAAACACACGGTGTTTGGATAACCTCATTAAACGCAATCTCTTACCTACCAAACGGAGACGCCAACAAAATAGTTACTATAACAAAATTACCAAATTTTCCAAAAGAAGCCATAAACATTGATGGCCCAAATTCATCCTGTGTCGACTCACGGAATATAGTTTGGATAGGATTAAAAAAGGGGCTAATTCAAATTAGGAGAATAGCACAAAAAAACAATTCATTTGACATAAAGTTATTCAAGATATCACAAACAAATAATAATATCACCAAATTAGTATATGACAATAAAAATAATATTTTATTGATTGGGACAAAAAAACTCGGTTTGTTAAAGGCAACACTTAATAAGAATGGAGATATTGAAAGTATTAGCTCTATTAGCAAACTAAAACCTGGTAAACCTGAACATGTTTGGTCAATTTTTAAGGCTTATGATGATACATTTTACATTGGCACTGATTCCGGAATAAGAAAACTTATATCGACAAATGGAAATCAATCGCTTGAGATAATCAGTTCGGACTATCGATTACAAACCTACAAAATTGCAGGAATTACGGGAGACGACAATAAAAATCTTTGGTTATCAACCAGTATGGGATTACTTTGCTACAATTTAAATGACAGTACTGTAAAACAGTATTATAATACTGACGGATTATCAACAAATACGCTTACTGAAGGTTCACTTTATAATGGTAATGGATTTTTATATATTGGAAGTATAAAGGGTGTTAATATTATAGATTTATCCACATTAAAGGCAAATAAAGCCGAACCGCAAACCGAACTAATATCGCTAAAAATCAATAACTTATTGACAAATCCTCTGGAAGAGATTAATGGTAGAGTTCTTCTGGATAAATCATTAGAAACAACTGATAAAATTAAATTAAAATACTTTGAAAATAATTTCACTTTCGAATTTGCCTCATTACATTTTAGCAATCCGGCAAAAAATAAGTATTCTTACCGATTGGTTGGTTTTAGCAACGATTGGACAGAGGTGAATAACAGTATTCGTTCGGCCACTTTCACCAATGTGCCACCAGGCAAATATACACTGGAGGTTAAAAGTTCAAATTGCGATGGCGTTTGGAATGAAACTCCCAAAACTATGATTATTCAAATTAATCCTGCTCCATGGAATACCTTCTGGGCTTACCTTATCTATTTTATAATTGCTGTCTCAATAATATATTTTATTTTAAAATATTATTTCGACCGTCAGAAACTAAAAAAAGAATTGCTAGAAGAACATTTTCAACACTCAAAAGACCTGGAAATTGCCGAAGTAAAACTTAAATATCATACCAATATAACGCATGAACTTCGCACTCCACTTTCACTCATTTCGGCTCCAACCGAAGAGCTTATTGCTAAATCATACAACGATGATTTTTTAAATTCTCGACTTCAAATTATAAAAAGTAATGCTGACAGGCTTTTGCAACTAATAGGTCAGTTTCTCGATTTCCGAAAAGTAATCAATGAAAAATACACACTTTCTATTGCCAACAATAATCTGAATGAGTTGCTGTTGAACATCAAAGATAATTTTTCTCCTTCTGCCAAACTAAAACACATCAGCCTTGAACTATTTTATGATTTGAGCGAAAAGAACTATTGGTTTGATAAAGAAATGGTGAATAAAATATGTTATAATTTGCTTTCAAACGCGATTAAACATACACCAACCAAAGGAAAAATCTCCATTTATGCCTCTCAAAGTTCAGATGAAACGCGTGCTTTAATTTCTGTCGAAGATAATGGAGTTGGAATAGCTGAAAATGAAATCGGCAAAATTTTTGAGCGGTTTTATCAGGTTCCAGGTTCGGTAGGTGGAACCGGCATTGGTTTAAATTTGTGCAAACACCTTGCTAATCTTCATTTGGGAGATATTACCGTAAAAAGCAGAGTTGGCGGAGGCACCATTTTTACATTGGAAATACCAATTGCAAAAGAAGCGTATAATGCTGACGTTATTTCTGAAAAACATGTAGATACTGAAATCGAAAAACCAGAATTTATTCAGGAAATTGATGAAGAAATTGACACTAAACCGGTTATCCTCGTAATCGAAGATAATTTTGAATTGAGAGATTACATTTTTAATTTTCTTTCAGACCATTACAATGTATTAGTGGCTGAAAACGGTGCAGAAGGATTGAAAATGGCCATAGAACACATACCAGATATAATTATAAGCGACATCATGATGCCAGTAATGGATGGAATTGAGTTTACAGAAAATTGCAAGAACAATGTTAATACAAGTCATATTCCGGTGATTTTACTTACCGCAAAAGCAAGTGAGGAAAGTCAGATTGAGGGACTTTCTTATGGTGCCGATGATTATATTACAAAACCATTTAATCCACAGATACTGAAACTAAAGGTCAATAATTTAATTAAACTTACCAAAAAAAGAAAGAAAGAAGTAAGTCAAAATATTGATAAACTGAACGAAAGAGAACAGAAGTTCATCAGTACTTTTGAACAAATTGTATTAGATAACTACTCAACACCTGATTTTGGCATTGACAAAATTTGCAATATGATGTTTATGTCGCGCATGCAATTATATCGTAAGATGATGGCTATTGTCAACAAAAAACCATTGCAACTCATCAAAGAAATTAAGATGAAAAAGGCATTGGAATTGATGAAAGAAAAAGGCATGAATATAACCGAGACAATGTATGAATTGGAATACACCAATTACACACATTTCACAAAGCAATTTACCGAAGTAAATGGAATTTCACCTCGAAAGGTGCTGGGAATGAAAGAGTGAAAAAACCTAAATATCCCTACAAATAATTTGCAGGGATATTCTATTCAAACAATAATAAAACAGTTTATTTTGTTTTTAATTTCTTTGCATAATACTCATGCATTACAAACCATGCTTTTTTGTATAAACCTTTGTCTGAAATAATTCCTTTCCGGTTCCACTCCTGCTGATTTCGTTGATGAAGACGATAAGGCGATCTGAAATCAACCATTACCCAAGGCGACACTCCACACAAGTTAGGGATGCCTTCGAACATTTCAATATGATCTTTATAGAGTTTTTCCTGATAGACTTCGCTCCACGATGAAGCTACATCTGCACTCCCACTTTGACCATAAAGAGCTTCGCAACCAAATTCGGAATAAATAAGCGGTTTATCCAAACACAATTCCCATTTTATCGCTTTTGGAGCAACAGGCCATGGAGTGTACCAGCCAAAATACTTATTAATAGAAATTACATCCAATAGTCCAATCAAGGGGTCTGAGAATCTCAAAGTTTGATTTGAAGCATCGTATTTTGTGTTATCAAAAGCGATTGTTATTAGCCGGGTATTATCAAGCGAACGGCACAACCGAATATAGTCAGAAAGTACCTCATTTCGTTGTATAGTTGAAGGTTGAGTTTCATTGGCTACACTCCAAAGAATGATAGCACAACGATTTTTATCACGGGCTATCATTTCATGCAACAGTTGTTCTCCCAATGATTTAACTTTAGGATTTTTGAATTCAATATTTTGCCATAACGGAATTTCCTCCCAAAGCATAATACCCATTTCTTCTGCCATTTTTACCATTATTTCGCTGGCTGGATAATGCGTAAGACGCACAAAATTGCAACCAAGTTTTTTTGCTTCATTTAACAAATAAGCGGCATCACCACTTGAATAGGCACGTCCTTGTCTTTGTGAAATTTCGTCGTGTACATTTATTCCTGCCAAAAACACCTTCTTTCCATTGAGCAGTATGTCCGATCCCTTAACCTCCACAGTTCTAAACCCTATTTTCTCTTCTATTTGTTCAACATTTGTAGAAAATATGACTTTATAAAGTTTTGGTATATCAGGTGACCAACGCATCGGTTTTGCAGAAAATTCGATACTACCAAAACCCGTAGAGTCTGTTGAAATCTGTTGTTTTATGGAAAGTTCCGGTATCTCAACTGTTACTTTTTGCATTTTTAGTTTACCTGACAATTGAACTTTTGCAAGAATTTTAGCCTCGTTCTTTTGGGACAATTGAACCGTGTAATCATGAATATATACGGTTGGGGTTTCAACAAGTGACACATCGCGTGTAATGCCACCATAATTCCACCAATCATAAATTAGCCCGGGAATGTTATCCGATTTGCGTGCACTATTTACTTCAACAACGACAAAATTTATACCCTGTTTCACTTTATCAGTAATGTCAAATTGAAAGGGAGTAAAACCGCCTTCGTGTTGACCAATTTTCTCACCATTGAGATAAACAGTTGCCAAATAATTTACAGCACCAAAATGAATAAAATAACGTTTTTCGGGCAATTTTAGACATTCAAAATCACGTTTGTACCAAACTGTGCTTTCGTAATACTTTAATTCAGGGCTTTGAGAGTTCCAGTCTCCCGGAACATCCAAGCGCAAGCCATCACCAAAAGAATATTCCTTAAATTGCGTATTTGTTTCCGGTTTTTTATTTTCATATACCCTATTCATTTTACCGTATGAATACAAGTCAATAATTGCATCCCATTTACCATTCAATGAAACTTGTTTTCTGCCCGTAATATTTGTCATTGTGGACTGAGCTGAAATGTAATACGCAAGCAAAAAAAACAATATCGACAAATTATATCTTTTCATAACAAATTGACCATTAATAATAAATGAGTTTTTACTTTTTAATCTTAATACAAAAAACATCGCGTGATGGAATTGTAATTTTAATTGGTTTATTAGTTTTTCCCGAATTTTTACTCACCCATACATCTTGATATTTATAAACTATTTTACCTGTAGTATCAATTTTTCTTCCCGATAGACTGTCCGTAATATTCACCGTTTTCCAATCTATAGTCACTGCTTTTGGCTGTAAACTACGGTTTAAGACACAATATGCCCATTCGTCGTTTAACAAGGGTTTAAGCCATGTTTCAACGCTGTCTGTCGATTGATATTTAAAGCCCTGAATGCCCAATGAATCCTGATCAATCGCCAACAACTCTTTGTTTGTCAATATATTTAGTGTTTCGACAGTCATATTTCGTAAATCATTGCCGGCTATAAGTGGAGATGCCAACATACACCACATAGTAAAATGTGCCCGTTGTTCGTTCAGTGGCATTCCGTTTCCAACTTCCAGCATATCCATATCGTTCCAGTGGTTGGGGCCGGAATACTTTCTCAATCCATCCTGCATATCCAAAATTTGCAGAACACCGTAAGTGCGAAACTTTCCGCCGTGATCATCCAAACAATCGAAACAGTTTGTTATGTCTCCTGTTGTGCGCCAAAGTTGAGCCAGATCTTTTGCCCATGTCCAGGGTTTATTTTTGCCCCATTCACAAATACTCAGAATCATAGGTCTGCCTGCCTGTTTAATCGCTTCGCTCATGGTTTGATATGCTCCATTGGCATTTAAGTTTTGAGTGTTACACCAATCTAGTTTCAGAAAATCAACGCCCCATTTCGCATACATCAAAGCATCCTGATATTCATATCCTCTACTACTGGCTCTACCGGCACAGGTTCTGCTACCTGCGCAAGAGTACAGACCAAATTTAAGTCCTTTTGAGTGAACATAATCGGCAAGTGCTTTCATGCCGGATGGAAATTTCACTTTATCCGAAGTAATAAAACCAAGACTATCACGCTCACCCTGCCAACAGTCATCAATATTTATATAGTTATATCCTGCATCTTTCATCCCTGAAGACACCATGGCATCTGCTATTTCACGCACGGTTTGTTCGTCTATTTTACATTCAAATTTATTCCAACTATTCCAGCCCATTGGTGGAGTAGGAGCTAAATTGCTGAATTTTTGGGCATTTGCATACGGAGTAAAGAAAACCGATAAAGAAAATAGAAAAACGAATTGAAGAGTTTTCATGATTAAATTATATATTTTTGTTGTTCAAATTATCTGTTCGAAAGAGGGAACTGGAAGTCCTGCTGTATTATAAAGGTAACCTTCTGTTTTCGGAAAATCGAAAAAAGCATATTATAAAATATTGACAATGGTTGATTTTCCGTTTGTTACATTGACAAAAAGCATTTGACCATCTAAATTAATATTAATCGTTTTTGTCACACCGTCAGGAGATGCAACAGCTATTTGTTTTGTTTTTTCTGAAATCATTAAAACGCATGGTTGTGATACCATAATTTTATGTCCAGATTGAACTTCCAACATACCTGCTTTGTAAAAAATGACACCCAATGTCCCTGTTATTTTATCTTCAACAGCTTGCAGCAATTCGGTATTAGATAAAATACTTACACCACCATTCTGCATATTCTGATAAGCCTGATGATAGTCAATACCAGGAATAATTATATAACCATAACTGCTGTTTTCGGGATGATTTCCGTGATTAATACTGAGTGAAAAAACATCAGCCTTTACAATTGAATTGCTCTGATTAACATCGATTTTATTCCAATTACCTTCCTGAGTTTGATTCGAACAATTGATTTTTTGTGAAAAAGGAAAAAGGTAAGCGATGCTATCATGATAAATCATTTTTGCACCACTTAAATGATGAATACCTGTATTCATTTTTTTTTCAGTACCATACTCATCTACAACTTTTACTGAACCATTTAGCAGGCATTGATTGAGAGTGGTATTAACTTCTCCACTATTTTTGTCAGTAATACCCGAACCCAAACAAATAATTTTATTGCCCATAAAGAACCAGGATTTTTTAGCATTTAAGGTAAGTACTTTCAATTCCATGCATGCAATGCCACTTAATCCGTCCGAAACTCCACCAACAAAAGTTGTACGGCCTAATCTTGAAACCCTTAACTTATTTCGACCAAATCCTTCCTCTTCCGGGTTGATTGATGGAAACCATCCCGAATCGACCAATTCATCCAACGTCGAATTATCTAAAGAACTTGAGTTTACAGTTGTTCCCGGAACTTTTGTCCAGTCCCAAACCGGGAAGATATTCTCATACTCGTTGCCTCTCACAATGATGTAATTCGTACCTTCCCCAAGATGATGTCCCAACCGATTTTGCCCGTTGCAAACTTCCGTATTGAGCGTACGGTTCGACGACATACGAACTGAAGAATAATAGTTTGTTCTACTATGTGTCATGAAATCACTCATATAAAACATTTTGTTACCAACTAAAGCAGGGGCTTTCCCGAGAAACCGCTGACTAACAGCAGCTAATTCATTCGAGCGTGATGTTCCCAACGTTTGCAGGTAGTGAGCACCAAGTGTCATATAATTAAATTCTTCTCTGGGACTTGCTGTTAGCATTACAGATTTTACATTTTCCTTTGGAGTTACAATTGATCTTCCCATTGCTGAGTAATCCAAAAATTGACCTCTTGCCATCCAAACACAACCATCCAAAAGAAAATTGGAAATGAAGTCAACAGCTTGTGGTTTAACTTTAATTCCAACCTCATTTGCATAATATAATAATCGACTGGCCTCACCTATCAGAAGTGATCCATAGCCATGATTGAAAAGAAGATTCCCATGTTCCCACTCGCTGAAATCTTCTTTAATACCTGAACCAATTGGAGGAGTAATTTTGCTTTCTTCATAAATCATACTATTAAACATTCTGCTAACCAATTCATTATCATCCACCATTAAACCGTAGTACAATGCAGCACGGCAGTCAAAAATCAAATTACCTCCGGTTCTCCATTTACGCTTATCTTTCAGATCACATCTGGAAAGTATTTTTCGACATTTTTCCATTTGTTCTGCATCCAGTTCATCACGCATACAAAGCAATACAGGTCCAAGATTGTAAGCAGGCATTCCAATGGATTGATACCACCAGTTAGGATTTTGAAAATCATTGTTTAACCAATAATCAATAGCAGCAATAATTTTTTTCTTCAATTTAGCATCTCTATAAAGAGGCGCCCCTGGTAATGAATAGGCTACAACAAGATCGTGTAAATGATCGCTGAAATGTAGAACTGCAGGCCAGTTTTGTCTTGGTGTTGATTTATAATCAACATCCGGCCACGAACCATCTTCACGTTGCTCAGACATTAAGCTGCGTATGTGGTCAATATTGAAAAATGCCTTGTTTGATGGATATGCATCGAAGAATTTATTTTGTGAATCTGCCAACCAGTTAGTGGTAAAAGAAGGCGAATTCAACCAATCCTGAATCACTACTTTCCGAATCTTTTGCATAGTATCAGATGTAAGTATGCCATCTGTTGAAGAATTATCAGGATGTGCTTTCAGATATTTGTAAATTTCGCTTCCTGCCAGCAGAAAAGCACCAACTCCATATACTTCTGTTGACTCAGCTGTAACTTTATCCGGGGCACCGCCAATGGGTTGTACCCAGCCAAGTTTGCCATCAGGAAGTACATTCCCAGTCAAAGCCAACCAGGATTTTTCCACCATTGGCCAATATATTTTTGAATCTAATATTCCCTGATTGATACCCCATGCAAGACCATAACAGAAAAAAGCTGAACCACTTGTTTCCCCATGAGGTATTTGCAATGAATCAAGCAAACTTGGACGCCACAAACCATCGTTTTGCCGGGTTTTGACAACGGCTGCTGTCATTTCTTTATACAATTGAACATAGCGTGATCGGCCGGGATAATCGGAAGGCAAATAATTAAGCACTCTTGTAATGCCGGCATAAACCCATCCATTTCCTCTTCCCCAGAAAATCTTTTTATTGTTTGGAGTTCGTTGATTGAAAAATCGACTATCACGGTAAAACAGCCCTTCTTCTTTATCATATAAATACGCAGTTGTTGTCCACCATTCTTTATCTAAAAACTCCAGATATCGTTTATCTTTTGTAACCGCATATAAACCTGCCCAAACTGGTGGCGCCATAAATAATGCATCACACCATGCCCAACGGCTTGACCAGTTTTCAAATTCGGATGATTTTTCAAATTCTGACGTTGAAGATTTTATCGAGGGCCATTCCAGATTACGGGTTTTGGGATGAGTCAATATACTGTCGAATTGCTTTTTGGTGGGATTGATTATATCATTATTTTTGGTTATTTGATATAGCTCAATATAGGTTTGACAAACGGTATGGTCATCGGCAAAATAAGATCGTGGTCCCGGTTTCCAATTGTTTTTCTGACCCATTTCCAACATTGCATTCAGGTACTTTTTATTCTCCGATGTCTTGTAAAGTGACATAATACCGGTGTAAAGCGCACCTTGTGTCCATTCAGTTGATCCATGCTCTTTCAATTGACTTGGATTGGCTAATTGCCAATCGGCGACTTTTTCACAGATTGACTTTACTGAATTAACGTTCAATTTTTCATTGTTTATGGCAGCATAAAGATTTGAATAATTGATAGTTGTTATTGCCAATAAAATGAATACTACTGATTTTCTACTCAAGTTTTGCATATAAGATGGATTATTTAAAAATCTGACTTTATATTCTCACAATTAATCACCATCGCATTCGTTGAGTTTTGAACGTTCTGGATGGATATAGCAGGTTTTGTGATTTTATTTCCGGTGATATTTCCATTTTTTGTTGACGCCACATAAATTACAGGAGAGAAACAATTTGTGAATTCGTTGTTTGTAATATTGATATTGTTGTGTAATCCTGCCGGAGCCGTTTCACCGTCGAAACCTTCACCGGTAATTTGAATTGCTTTATCCTGTTTATTATCAAGAATAATGTTATTACTTACTTCAATATTATCAGAACAGCCCGATTCGAGCCACCATGCTTCAGGCGAAATTAACACTGATGTCATCCAGTTGCCCTGAAGCGTATTTCCAATTACACTGCCGTTACTTGCTTTTATAAGTATTCCTCTTGAACGATTGTACGAAAAATTGCAATTTTTCACCAGAAATCCATTGCCCATTTTATTTACATCAGCAATTACAGTTCCAAAACCAAATGTAAGTTCTTTATCTACAATGAGTTTTAAAATTTTATTTTGAGGGTTGGACAATCTGCGTTTGTTGTTCTCATTTTGCTTTAAATTAAGAACGGCTTCAATTTCTTTGTTCGATATAAGTCCGTCATCCTCAATTTTCAATATTTTTGCAACAGGCATTCTTTTTCCATCCATAGTGAGTATTTCGAGTGAAGTACCTATTGATAAGTCACAAGTTTGAGGAACAATCAACCGAATCACATTTCCAACAGCGCCAGTAGAGAGATAGTATTTACCACAAATGTTGACACCATCATCGCCCTGAAATCTGGCCGAGCATTCAATTATTTGGGGTCCAATTGTTGCAAATTTGCTGTGAAACGCGTCTGCATCATTGGAACGTATTCGTTTACTACGAACATACATATCTGTTTCAGGTGGACGACGGTCAATAACGCATTTCAGATAGGTGTTTTTTGTTCCATTCGTTTCAAAAAAACCAAAGCAATTGCCCGAATAAAGGGTAATATTCTCTAACCAGAGATTCACACATTCGTCACTAAAAACAGCATGGAGTTTATTCCCATGTGGTGTAAAGTCGTTATTTGTTACTAAAATATCGCCCACTTCCTCTGTATCAATTGTGGGTTTAAACTTATATTTATTGCCTTTGGTAACCCGATAGCTTCTTTCGGCAATCTTTTCAAATTTAGTCCAACCATAATGGCTCGACCGTTTCAACAGATTTGTTTTTGCATCAAAAATTTCGATACGTTCCACTAAATTGTCGGGGTAATTATCGTCTAATTTAAATTCAATAATCGATTTATCAGCAGATAGTTTGGTAATTTTGCCCTGAGAGAAACACAAGGGGTCGTAATCAATCACAAGACCTCTTATAGTTACGTTTGTGCATTTTTCAAACGTTATAGCCCGTGTAGTTTCCGTACAAATCATTTCCACGTTGTTCGCGACTATGGTAATGTCTTTGAGATTTTTAAAACTTAAATGTTCACTATTCTGTGGCTTTACACGATAAGTGCCTTCAGGAACAATAATTGTTTTTTTACCCGAAGAAATTTCTTTGTCAATGAAGCCCTGTAAATCAAAGTCTCTTCCTTTATTCGGCATTCCGGATAAAGAGAATGAACTAAAGGTCAGAATAACTACCAAATAGATATGTATTATTGACTTGTTTTTCATGTTTTATGAGTTTATTCATTTAATTCATAATCAGTTTTCAAAACCCAACCTGTTGATTCCCAAGGATTTTTCAACTTTCCACTGACAACATTTTCCCAAAAATTCCAGGCTTCTTTTTCCCTGTCGTTGTATGGATAGTTGTCGAAAACATCTCCATTTCCAAGCATTCGCGGATCTTTCTGCAACTTTAGTTGAGCAAACAATTCTGTTTTTAGCTCATTCATTTTATTTTTGAACTGTTCATTCGATGCCAAATTATGAATACAAAATTTATCGTTGGTCAAATCGTAAAGTTCATCTTGCGTTCGAATGCCAAAACTTAAATTCCAGAAAGTTGAATCAATTTTTTGTCGCCTCATGTTCAGAATAACGCTTTTAGTAGGTGAACCATCGCAATCTAAATAACCGGTTTCCGGATTTCCTGCCGGATAGAGATTTGGCTTTAAATTACAAATATAAAGTAAATTATCTTTGATTATTGACCGAATAGGATAACCCTGATTTTGAGGTCTGCCATAATCATCCCGTTCACGACCAGAAATTGTAAAGTTTCTTTTTGCTTCAACTTTTCCTTCTTTATCTGATTTAAAAATAGGTGTAAGGGAATTTCCTGCAGGAGTTTCCAATCCCGATTCTTTTACAGACTGACCACTCACATCGAGGAAAGTTGGAGTAAAATCAACAAAATTGATATAATCCGTCACAGTACGTCCGGGGTTTAAAATACCTTTTTTCCACATGATAGCCAATGGCATATGTGCAGAGTATTCATAATTATTGGCTTTTGAACGAGGAAACGGCATTCCATTATCGGAAGTGATAATTATAATCGTATTATCAAGTATTTCACGCTTTTCCAATTCATTCATCAATCGCCCTATTTGGGAATCAAAATACTCAATTTCAAAACCATAATCGAGCATATCGGTACGAACAGAATCATTGTCAGGCCAAAACGAAGGAAATTCGTCAATCATTTTCTTTGTTTTCCTACCAATCGTTTCTCCGGAACCATATTCGTAGTTGCGGTGTGGCTCTCTTGAACCAAACCAAAAAAACCATGGTTTTTCTCCATTATTGTGATTCAAGAAATCTGAAAAATTGGCAGCATAATCATTAATGTCTATTCCGGTTGTAGGTGGAAGTAGCGTTTTGCTTTGATAGGATTTCCCAGTTAATTCACGCGGTTTACCAGCAGGATTTTTCCCCGGATTGCCCGGCGCCCAACCTTTTCCGGTATATGCCACATCGTATCCACTTTCTTCTAAAGCTTCTGTAACTACCTTTAAATCTGCAGGGAAGTTACAATTATGATTTCCTGCCTCGCGCGATTGCCAGGAATAAAGACCCGTTAATATACTTGCTCTTGAAGGTGCCGACTTTGGATTTGCCGTATAGCAATTTGAAAATAAAATACCCTGTTTTGCCACATTGTCAAAAACAGGAGTGTTTACCCATCTACAACCATTGGCACTAAAATGATAGTAAGATGCATCATCAGCCAGACAAAACAATATATTTGGTCTGGCTGATTTGGCATTGCCTGCTTGAGAAACAAAAAGTTCTGTTAGAGCTAAAGCAGTAATTGATAGTTTGAAATTCATTTAGTTGGGCTCGTTATTATCTAAACAAGAACACCGAATTAATTTTTACTTCTGATTTTGCGGTATTATTAACTACAAAACCGATGGTAACTGTTTGAGCAGATTTGAGTTCAAAATTAATCTGATTTGTCGATAATAAAATATCGGTATTCCAGTGATAGCTTGCCAATACATTCTGATTGTTTGGAATAGTTTCAATATTCGGTATTTCAGTTCCTAAGGCAGCAACAAAATAGCAATCATTTGTTCCCTTAAATCCTGCATTTACGAAGCCTGCTTTATAAATACCTTTTGGTAAAACAAATGTACGATAGATTTTTGCATTAACCAATGCCAATGTTGAAAAGAAATCCATTACCGGAACGGCATCAGCATAATATCCTCCATAACCACTTGATGATTGTACATTTGAAGTACAACTCCAGTCTTTTAAATTACCCGTTTTTACAGCCCGGTTATCACTTCTGTAAAATGGATTCCCAGGATTTGGGAAATAAGTAGTTGTAACATTTTTCCAAAGATGAACTATGCTATCAAGCACCACAGTATTACCTGTAACTCCCAGCACTGAAAGTTTTAAGTTGTAAATTCCTAAACTATCGTATTTATGAGCCGGAGGTGTTTTATCGGTTGATACTGCAGAACCATCCCCAAAATCCCATTTGTAGCTCACTCCAAACAAAGACGTATTTGTGAAAATAGCTTTTGTTGAATCTGAGGGATCCACCGTGTAGCTGAAATTAGCTTTTGGGAAAATAAAATTTGTATTAATCACCACAACAGCAGTGCTTAAAAGTGCGTTTGATTTGGAATCATTGCTGGAGATTGTTACACCCAAAACATAACGCTTACCCGGATTTGCTAATAGAAAAGGTACATCTATAGCCAATTGCATATCAGCACATTCCACCCCATTTTTAAGCTGAATTGATGTTGGTAACGTGTATTTATCAACTGGTAATATTAAATCTGAGGTCAACAAACTGCCTGCTGTTATTAATTTGTTTACAGTATCATTATTGAGAGCAATATTCACTGTAATATCGCCTTTATTTGAGATACCATAACGGTATACTCCAATTGGAACAATAATTTTGTTATTCACATTGTCCATTACGTAACGAAACGGAGCATTCACTGCAGCCACATTATCAATGGTATATATACCTGATTTTGCCGCAGGAATATAAACGCCCTGATCAGGATAAACTGCATCGGCAATAGCCTGATACTGACATGATACAAATGTGATGGCAAGTATAGGCAATGCCAGCAAATACTTTATGCTATTTTTAATTCTTCTTTTCATAATACTTTAATTTTGAAATATTTAATTACAAAAAATTACCATAGAGGATTTTGAGGCCAATTTACACCATTTGTAAACAAAACTCTTTGAGGAATTGGATAAAAGTACATTTTAGGTTCGAATACCCGCTGTTCCACAATTACTTTTTCATACGTATAATCGAATTCTGTTGGAGTTATTTTGACACCATAAAGCGGTGTACTCAAAACAACAGGAGCAGTCATCCAGCGTCTTACATCCCAAAGCCGATGGTCTTCGAATGCCAGTTCAATGCGACGTTCATTTCTTATTTTATCACGCATAACTGGTTGAGATAGCGTGGTTGGAATTGCAGGCATACCAATTCCCGACCGTTGACGGGTTTTGCTTGCGTACAAGGAAATATCGGTGTTTCCGGGATCGTATTCATTTAGTGCTTCAGCATAATTCAGGTAAATTTCCGAAATACGGAAAACCGGCCATGAATGAACACTTGTTCTTCCTAATGTCAAATCCAATGTTTCATCAATGAATTTCTTAATGTAGTACCCCGTAGTTGTTGCATTGGCAATTCCATATCCATTTGCTCCGCCTTGAGACATATCAAGGTAAATGGTCTTAAACTTCGACTGATGATAATAAACAGACAAAGCCAAACGGGGATCTCTGTTGTTATATGGCGATGCTTTATGAGAAGGATTATTCCAGTCAAATTTAGTTCCATCTTTCATTTCATAATCATCCACGAGGTTTTGAGAAGGTGTAACTCCGCCTTTTCCAACTACATATCCTATCGGGTAATTATTTGTTTCATAGGTATTATAGGCAGTATTCCGGCGAACCAAAATCAATTCGGGGTCATTATACGTTCGACCAATCAGCCCGTAATTGGAAATTAAAGTATAGGTGGAGCCGACTAAATCAATTAAATCTTTAGCAGCTTTGGCAGCAGCTTTCCATTTTTCAGTTCTATCACCGGTAACTGAAATTAATTCAGGATTTGAATAACCGGTTGCCCAGGATGGAGTATTGAATAAATCGCTTGCAGCATAAAGTAGCATTCTGCTTTTTAATGCCATTGCAGCACCTTTGGTTGCTCTGCCTAAATCCACATCAAGAGCATAAGTTACTGGCAAAGCACCAACTTTAGAGACTGAATCACACTCACTTACAATAAAGTTGATGCATTCATCCAATGTGTTTCGGTTTATTTTGCTGAAATCAGTATTTAAGTTCAATACATCATTAATTAATGGTACGCCTCCATAGCGTTTTACCAATTCAAAGTAATAATATGCTCTCAGAAATCTTGCTTCGTATTTCCAGTTTTTTATCTCTGCCAAACGTGTTTGATAAACAGCCTGAGCCGATGTACTTGGATCATTTTTATAAGCATCCAGGTTTACTGAATCTGAACCGGCTAAAAATACATTCACTTTACGAATTGCTTTATAGTATTTATCCCACACATCATCGGGATTTGTAAACGCATTCCACGAACCTGAATTAATTGTTTGAGCCCCTCCTTTGTAGGTATATTCAGCTTCATCGCTTGCTGATGCCATCATCGCATTACCTAGTGCCAGAAAGCCATCATTCATATCGGCATACAAGCATACTTGTTGACTTTTCAGATAATTGTATTGACTGGAAACCTGTTGTTGTGTCAAATAAGGTTCCATTTCCCGAGTCAAATCTCCGCAAGAAGTTAACAAAACTATTGTCAACGCACTCAAAAAATATAATTTGTTTTTCATTTTCATAATAATTTGCCGTTAAAACTGAATTTTTGCTCCAACACTAACTGTTTTTACAGAAGGATACCCTGTCATTGACTCAGGATCAAGCACTTTTAAATAATCAAGCGAAAAAAGATTTGTTCCATTCACGAATACTCTTAAATCGCCTTTCGATGAACTGATTAGGTTTTTAAATGTATATCCAAGTTCTACATCCCGCAATTTAATAAAACTGCCATCGCGTTGCCAAAAAGTTGAAGATTGGTAATTATTCAAATCGTCTGCGGCCGATAATCTTGGATAGGTAGCAGTTGCAGCAGTTTCAGGCGTCCATCTATTTAAGGCAAAATCAGATATATTCCCTTTCGATTGGAATGCCTTGAAATAGCTGGCTCCTAAATAAATAGTTCTGTTGGTAACAGCCTGAAAAAAGGCGGAGAAATCGAATCCATAAAACTTGCAACCCAGATTTAGTCCAAAAGTAACTTCCGGAGTACTGGTTTTACCAATCGGGAAATAATCATTACCATCAATAATTCCATCACCGTTTTGATCTTTATACTTTATGTCACCAGCTTTTACAACTTGCCAGGTTGGTTTGGCAACTGTAGCATCAACTATTTCAGCATCAGTGTAAAAACCTAAGGCCTGCAATACATAGGGTTGAAATATTTGGCGTCCTGTTTTATAAAAATAATCTTCCTGTTGTTTTGCTTCCGAATTATACACAATCTTGTTTTGAGCCATCCACGCCTGAGCCTGAATATAATATTGTACGTCTTTGTTTACTTCTACATTATAGGTCGCAGAAACTTCAAACCCCTGATTATTTACTTTTCCTACATTTAAGTATGGTAAATCGACTCCTATATAAGATGGAATGTCCCGATTTGGAGTTGAAAGAATATCAAAACGATTGTTATTAAAGTATTCAAAAGAAATATCAAGTTTTTTAAACAGTTTTGTATCAAACCCGATGTTGAATTTTGCTTCTTTTTCCCAGGTTACATCCGGATTTGCTAATGCTCCCTGAATAATTCCGTTCAACGTTGCATTTGTTGTTCCCAGATAATAATTGGCGGAATAAATATAGTTTTGTTTATACATAAAACGAGTTCCACCTATATCATCATTTCCGGTTAAACCATACGAAGTACGGAATTTTAAATAGGATACGATTGGATTATCTTTAAGAAAGCCCTCTTCGGAAGCAACCCAACTTAATCCACCTGCAGGGAAAAACCCATATTGTTTTCCAATTGCAAAATTCTCTGAACCCTGATAACCAAATGAAAAATTAGCATTGTATTTATTATTATAGGTGTATGAAATAAATCCATTCACACCAACATGTCTGTAAGCTTGTTGTCCCCCAACCTGATTTTCTTGCTCGTTGCTGTATTTTGTTTCAATATCAACTCTATGATTTTCAAAAGTCCGGTTATAATCAAGATATAATTCCTGAGTTGAATTCCGCCATTGGCTGGATGAACTTTCGTCACCAACCAATGAGGATTTTTGACCAAATGCCGTTCCGTAAACAGGATTGCCATCCGGTCCTAACGTTATTGGAAATCGCTCATAAGTCTTTGTTTTATTTGAGTTACCGATATAATAACTATTAAACGAAAGAGCACCTGAAATACTTAAACCTTTTGTAATTACGTCCAACTCTTGCTTTAATCTGATTGAAGTATTTAAACCGCGTGCATTTGATGTATAATATCCTGTTTGGATTATGTCACCGAGTGGATTTGTAAAATTCCCATTTCCCCCAAAACTACTATTCGGATTATATACAGGAAATGAGTTCGGATTAATCAACCCCAATAAATTAAACAGGTTCGATGTAGTTTGCGCTCCGGGGTTTGTTTTATCTTCAATGTTTAATCCAAGCGTAATTGCAGCTGAGAAACTCTTTGTAATATTTAAATCCAGATTCGACCTTACATTGACACGGTTATAGGATTGATCTTTAGAATTTGCTGAAAGATTTCCTGTCCTGATTAATAAACCCTCATTACTTAATTCATTAATCATTACATTGTATCTCACTGTTTTATCACCTCCTTTAAAATTAAGATTGAACTTTGACAATGGTGATCTTTGTCTTAAAACTTGTTCGTACCAATTTACATCAGGATGATAAAGAGGGTCGCTTCCAGTTTTGTAGGCTTCTAAATCGGTATCGCTGTATCGCGGATTGGGAACTCCGTTGTTAGCAAGAGCTTCGTTATATAATCTGGCATAATCATACGAACCTAAAAAGTGAGGTAATCTGTTAGCCTGCTGAAAACCAACCTGAGTGCTAAAACTCACTTTCAATGGAGAAATCAAGCCTCTTTTAGTTGTAACCAACAATACGCCATTAGCACCTCTTAATCCATAAATGGCAGTTTCAGCAGCATCTTTCAGTAATTTAATGGACTCAATTTCTTCCGGGATTAATTCCGAGAATGAACTTGCAAATCCATCTTCAAGTACCAACATTTGCGTTCCACCAGTGTAGGTTGCAATGCCTCTGGATAGTAAAGAATTAGAAACAACTCCCGGTTCGTCTGATCCCTGAGACACTGTCAGTCCAGGTATTCGTCCCATTAATGAATTCAACAGGTTGGGAACAAACATTTTTTCTAATTCACTACCTGAAATAACAGATAGATTATTGGAAATCAACTTTGCAGTCAAAGTATCGTTCTTCATTTTCAGATTTTGAGCTGAAGAATTGTAAAAGACTCCGGAAAGGAGAAAAATGAATAGCAAATATTTTAATTTATTTATCATGATTTTCACGTTTTTATTATTAGACTAAAACTACTATTACCACCCCGGGTTTTGAATTAAATACCCTTTGTCAATTTCTCCCTGAGGGAAAGGATGACGATACATGGCAGTTTTGAATGTACGTACTTCAAACACATAAGGTTCGTATCTGCATTCGGTGGTAGTTCCTGAAGAGTTAACTATTTTGTATATTTTAAGACCATACATATTTCCCTTCATTACGCCATCATTTTCAGCAATTTCCCAACGCCGGATATCATACAGTCTGTGACCTTCGTAAGCCAGCTCAACAGCACGTTCATTTCTAATCTTTGTCCTGAACTGTTCCTGTGTTAAAGTTCTTGGCCAAACCGGCATTCCCGAACGTTTTCTGATAACATCAACAGCATCATAAGCCTCTGCCGGAGGTGTTGAATAAAATTCATTCAGAGCTTCAGCATAATTCAGATAACATTCAGCCAATCTGAAAACAATACCGTTTGGAATTGCAGAACCATTGGTACTTGAAATTGAGTAAGGAACAGGCTTATGAACACTTTCGCCGGTTATGGTTGCATTTCTTCCCAAAATGGAAATATCTCTGCCGGTTGTCAAATCTCTACCGTTCGAAAAATCTAAAATTGGATAATCCGCATTCCAAGGTTGGTTTTGATAAACAATTGTTTGTCCAAAACGCGGATCTAAAGCCGCATATTTGGCAAGCAAATCACTTCCACCATTCATATTCCAGGTTTGTGGTGTTCCATCTGCTTTTTCGTAGAATTGAGTGAAATTAAATGTTGCATTTAAACCTCCACCAAAACCTCCACAGGATTGAGGAATTGATGAACCCCAAGGAAAATTAGCACGAAGCATAGATCCTTTTGATTTTTCCGCAAGAATTATTTCAGCGTTATCATTGGTTTCCCACACATACCGATAATTTTTAGTAACACCCTGATCGATAATGATTACATGACCTGCTAATAAAGCCTGGTCTATTGCAATTTTTGCAGCATCAGCAGCTAATTTCCAACGATTTACATCATAATTTCCATAGCAAATTAATTTGTTGTTTGCTCCAAAATCGATGTATGGTGTGGCTGTATTGAATGTTTTGCTTGCAGCATATAATAAGGTTCTTGATTTAAGTGCCATTGCTGCAATTTTCGTAGCTCTACCTCTTAACGAAGTAGGATAATCTTTAAAATTTGGCAAATCTGCAATAGCATCATCACAGTCTTTCACAATAAAATTAACAACATCTTCAACGGAGCTTCTTGGAATATTAAGGTTTTCGCTCAACGTAAATCGATGATCAACAATAGGAACACCCCCGTATTTTCTGAAAAGCTCAAAATTATTTAAGGCTCTGATAAATTTAGCTTCACCTCGCACTTGTTGTTTGTATGCATCGTCATTAAACGGTGCATTATCAATGCGTTCAATAATAATATTTGCTCTGCGCAAAGCTGACCAATGAGTTTTGAATCTGTTATCGCGGGTAGTGTTTGAATTCATATTAGCCGAGTTCCAACCTTGTGCCCAGTACCAACTCTGAACTATTTCAGCTTCGTCGCAAGCAGCTGCATTCGAACAATCACTTTTGTCGCGGGCATCCCACATCGGAAGGTCTGACATAACACCATAATAATAAGTGCCTGCAACAAAAGTTTCCACTTGTGTTTTTGTCGAAAAAATGGTATCTTCAGTAACATCTACCCCCGGAGCTTTTTCCAAAAAATTTATAACACCATCACAGGAGTTGAAAGCACTAATCAGAACTAAAAATATCGGTATATATAGTATCCTTTTCATAAGTATAATTTTTAAAATTTCACATTTAAGCCCAAATTCAACGTTCTGACAATTGGATATGGTTCGTAATTCGCATCATTGTAAGTTGGGATTTCGGGATCTTCTCCGGGAAATAAATTGTCGAATGTCAATAGGTTAGTGCCATTTACAAAAATACGCGCTGAGCTAATTCCTATCGCTTTGATTAGTTTACCTTCGAAACTATATCCTACTTCAAGATTTTTCAAACGAAGATAGCTTGCATCTCTTATCCATAATGTGGAAGCCTGATAATTACTGGTTTGATTAGCATCAGAAGACAAATGAGGAAAAGAAATTGGCAATCCCTGTTCATATCGTTCCTGAGTCCAACTCCAATCTTTTAAATAATCAATGGCAGAACCTTCTTCCTGAAACCCACGATTGAATTTTTTAGAGGCCTGTAATGAAACATTACTACTACCCTGAAATAATACCGAAAAATCAAAACCCCTATAATCTGCACCAAATGAAAATCCATACGAAACTTCGGGGAAATCGGAATAACCAATCGGAACCATGTCTTTCGAATCAATTACAGCATCACCGTTTACGTCCTTATATTTTACATCGCCGGGTTGAATTTTATTGTTCTGATAGGAGTAAACGGGTCTGTTTACATCATTTACTTCTTCCCATGTATTATAAAAACCTTCATCAATAAAACCAAAATATTGATTCAGTCGTTGGCCTGTACGTTGAATATACGGATAGGCAGGAGTAACTTCGTCTTTGAAAATGATTTTATTACGTGCAAAAGTATAAATTGCTTTGAACCAATAATTTAGTTTTCCTACTTTATCCCTAAAATTAAATTCTCCATCAAATCCACCATTTTCCATTTCGCCGAGATTATAGGCAGGTAAATTCGCACCAACAATTACCGGAAGCGTTAATTTATTTGCCAAGATATTTCTCCTGTGTTCTTTAAAAATATCGGCAGTTATTTTAATTTTGTCTTTCCACAAAGAAACATCAAAACCTATGTTCATCTTAACTGAACGCTCCCATGTTAATTCAGGATTACCCATTTTGCCTTCGGTTGAAGTTGTGTTTAATGTATAATTACTTCCAACAGTTCCATACCAATAAGCAACATTATCATTGTTGTTACCCGAAGCAGTATTGTAAACAAAAGCAGTAGGGCGATATAGAAATCGTTCTCCACCAATTTTGTCGTTACCCACTTCACCATAAGACCCTCTGATTTTAAGGAATGAAATCGCATCGTTTTTTGGAAAAAACTCCTCTTCGGAAGCAACCCATCCGGCAGAAAAAGCAGGAAAAAGACCAAAACGTTTACCTGAAACGAAATTTTCAGTACCATTATAACCAATATTCACTTCGGCTAGATACTTGCTTTTAAAGTCATAAGTAGCCCTACCTACAATTCCCTGATATGAATTTGGGATAAGAAAAGCTAATCCGGGATCGTAATAGCGACTTTGATTATAAAGTAATAATCCACCCACATTATGACTACCCAGTTTTCTTGAATAGTCAAAACCGGCTTCTAAATACTCCTTTCTGTTTTTTCCGAAAGATTCTGATACACTATAAGGCCCATCAGTGCCCTGAGGAATGTAAACAGCTGATGTTCCATCCACTCCTTTAATAGCACTATAGGTAATCATATCTTTCACATATTTTTGATCCACTAGATTGTAGTTTTGATATGACATTACCGCATGTGCCGATAGTCCTTTTGTGATTGCGTCAAGCTTCAAGTTAAAACGCAATGAACCGTTTAATTGATTCGTATATTCTCTTAGTTGACCATTTCCAACAACCAATAAATACAATGGGTTTCTGATAAAATTATATTGACCCGAAAGGTTCTCAATCAATTTTCCATCAACAATACCTGGACCCGAAATAGGAGGATGGGCAAATGCGTTTGATAAAATATAGGCACTGCTATTGGACGGACCATTTCGGTTTTCTAATTGATCGGATAGATTCAAAGAGATTGAAAAAGCTTTGGATATTTGAAAGTCAAAATTAGATCTGAAATTATATCTGTTATATTTTACCTGAGTATCGTATCCATTGATTAAAGATGTATTGTTATACATACCTTCTTGCGAAAAGTAACCTACCGAAACGAAATATTTTACTTTTTCGGTGCCACCATTGATGTTCAGATTATGTTGTGTTTGAGTTGAATAATCTTTAAATATTAAGTCTATCCAATTTGTGTTCGGATAAAAAATAGGGTCAGAACCAGTTCGATACTTTTCAATCTCAGCATCTGTAAATTTTGGAGTATAGTTACCTGTTAAATAACCATCATATTTGCGGGTTTCATTGAAAGATCTGGCATAATCATAGCTATTCATCTGTTTTCTAAGATTTGTAAATCCTGCAACTGCAAAGTTTGACGAGTAACTTAACTGAGGTTTTGAAATACCACCACGTTTGGTCGTAATCAATATTACGCCATTTGCACCGCGTACACCATAAACAGCTGTTGCCGATGCATCTTTTAATATGGAAACATTTTCAATCTCATTAGGGTCAATAGCATTATAATTGGCTGTTTCAATTCCATCAACCATAACTAATGGACTTTGCAGGTCAACATTTGCATCTGTTGCAAATGAGCCAATACCACGAATACGAATTGTAGATTGATCTTTGCCAGGTTCGCCGCTTTTTTGAACAGCAGTTAAACCTGACAATCGACCAACCAACGCATTGCTGATATTTGCCTGTGAAGATTGAACCAATTGTTTTGTTCCTACTGATGATACAGCACCAGTAACAGTAGCTTTATTTTGCTTCCCATAACCGACCACCACAACTTCAGTCATATTAAAAGACTCATCTTCCAAAACAACTTTCAAATTTGTTGTTTTTTCAATCGAAACACTTTGCTGAACCATTCCTATGAATGAAAAAATAAGATTTCGAACAGTTTTAGGAACATTTAATATGAATCGTCCATCTGATCCAGTTACAGTGCCAATACCTGCTATATTTTCAGATTTAACTGTAACTCCTGGCATAGGATTTCCTGAAGCATCTTTTACAATGCCATTAACTTGCTTTTTTTCTGTAAGATTTTGATTGTTGTTAATCTTAGTTTGAGCATGAAGTGATTCTACCGACGAAAACAGTATAACACTAAAGAAAAGGAAAACACACAAAATAGTCTTATACCTATTTGTTGCTAAAAACCAACGAACTGTTTTATCAGTCTGCATAATGTGATTAAATTTAGTTTGTACTAGACTTTTAATTTAAAACAAATATATGAATTTACTGAACATGAAAATAATTATTTCTAAACTTATTTTCGGTATCATTTAAACTTATAATTGTTTGACTGCAAAATTAGAGCAAACAGCGTGATTCTTACCGTTTGTTTTGTAACAAAAATCATAAAAATCAAAAGAAAAAACACATTTCTTATTTTTCGAAAATCAACAAACGTGCTAATAATTATTGATGAAATGAATTTTATTACTCTTGCTAATTTATTCATTTTTGTTACAAAGTATATGTTATCTGTTATATTTGGACATAATTATTAATTTCCCAATTTATAATTTTGTAGCTGATTGTTTTTAGTGTAAACCAACTGCATAATAAATCTTATATCAAACTAAGAATTCACAAAATAAAATATAAAACGATGTACAAATTTAGGAATCTAATTATTCTAAGCACAATAATAACTATTAATAGTGTTATTGCACAAAAACAGATTGATGTCGCTGATTTTGGTGTTAATCAACAAACAGTCGACTGTACGCCTGGAGTAATAAAAAGTTTAAAAGCCTGCAAGAATGCTGGTGATGCTGTTCTTATATTTAAAAAAGGTGTTTATCATTTCGATTCGGATTATGGCAAAGATAAATATTGTTTTATCAGCAACAATGACGAAGGTTTAAAGCGTATTGTCTTTTTGTTAGAAGACATGAACAACCTCACTATTGATGGTCAAGGATCAATTTTTATTTTTCATGGTTTTTTAAATCCCTTTGTGATTAACAACTCGAGAAATGTCAAATTGAAAAATTTCTCAATCGATTATACTCGTCCATTTCACAGTGAGGCTATAATAACTGCCAATAATGCAGATGGAATTGACATTGAAATACCTAAAACTTTTCCATATCGGATTAACAATGGCACGTTAGTTTTTACAGATGGGGGGAAAGAAGAAGGTCAGAAAACAACTGTCAGCAAAGAAATTATTTACGAATATGGACACCTACTTGAGTTTGATACAAAAAAACGTGAAACTGCCTTTATGGCAAAAGATTACTATTTGGGTGGCACACCATTAGTTGCATCAAGTTTGGGAGAGAGAAAAGTGCGGCTTTTCATGAAAACCCTAAAGGGAACAATTGGAAATACAATGGTTTTTGCTTTTGCCAACCGCAACTATCCGGGGTTTTCTGTTTCAGATTCTCGTGACATCCGCTTTGAAAATGTGACTATATATCATGCAGGGGGCATGGGAATAGTATGCCAACGTACCCGAAATATCTCCGTTATATCATGTAACGTTAAACCCTCCAATGGTCGTATGATAAGCACTACGGCTGATGCCACTCACTTTACAAACTGTACAGGGAAAATTGAATTGGGGAATTGTGTTTTCCAAAATCAAATGGACGATGCAACTAATATTCACGGTATCTATGTTCAAATTGCCGAACGTTTAAGTCCTACTGAATTTATTGTGCAACTAAAACACAAACAACAATTGGGATTTGACTTTCTAAAAGCCGGTACATTAATTGAATTTGTGCAAGGCAAAAGTCTTATTACAAAAGGACAGGCTAAAGTGATTGAATCCAAACGATTAAACAAAGATTTCAGGCGTGTAAAGTTATCATCAGAATTGCCCTGCGGCATTGAGATTGGCGATGCAATAGGTGAAGTGTGTGATTCGCAGTTTGTATATATACATGATAATTATATTGGTCAGAATCGTGCACGAGGAATGTTGCTAAACTGTTATGGAAAAACAATTGTTGAAAACAATCGATTTCATTCACCGGGAGCTGCTATTCTTTTTGAGGGCGATGCAAGTTTCTGGTTTGAGCAAGGTGGTGTTACAGATTGTACCATTCAAAATAATATTTTTGATAATTGTCTTTTCGGGGTTTGGGGAAAAGCCATCATTGATGTTGGTGCCGGAATTAAAGAGAATAGAGATTCAAGTCGGTATAATAAGAATATCAAAGTATTAAACAACACATTCCGAACTTTCGATGAAGGTTTATTGCTTCAGGCATATTGTGTAGATGGTTTGCTGTGGAAAGGCAATAAAATTGAGAAAACAACTGATTATCCAGCCACTCGGGTTTCAAGTTCTCTTTTCAAGGTTGAAAGCAGCGACAATATTAATATAGACCAAGATACTTCGAATAATAAATACGTTTATGTTAAATAATTCAAAATCAATTCTTTTTGCTTTTTTTCTAATTTCATTCAGTTTACTCTCACATGCTCAATCAACTATAATTAAAGAGCAAATCAACTCAAATTGGAAATTTAGCAATTCCAATGAATCAAACTTCGCATTACCCGAATGTGATGAGTCAACATGGATTTCAGTAAATATTCCTCACACATGGAACACGACTGATATTACTGATGAAACAAGAGGCTATCGCCGTGGGATTAGTTGGTATCGTAAGCATTTTATGTTGTCAAAAATTGAATCGGAACAGAAAATTCTTTTGCAATTTGACGCCGTTTCTATCAAAGCTGATGTTTTTGTAAATGGCAAATTAGCAAAAACACATATTGGAGCATATACCGCTTTCACTGTCGACATTACAAATTTGATTCAGGTTGGTGATAATGTTATTGCTGTGAAAGCTGATAATAGTGCATCTTTAGCTGACGAAGTTCCTCCTGTGGCAGGCGATTTTAGTATGACTGGTGGTATTGGCCGCAGTGTTTATTTAGTGAAGATGAATAAAGTTGGCTTTGATGTGGAAACCTATTCTTCTCCCGGAGTATTTGTTGAAACACCTTCGGTATCTAAAAAGTCGGCAATTGTACGGGTACATGGAAACATTAAAAATGAGACCGCATCAACTCAAAAGCTACTCGTTTTGCATGAAATTATGGATAATACTGGTTTAGTTGTCAAAAGAATTCAAAAGAATCTGCAATTGAAACCAAACAGTGTTTCGAGCTTTGATGAAATTTTTCCTGAAGTCAAAAATCCGAAATTATGGTCGCCGGAAACACCCACCTTATATCAAATCCATTCAACTATTAAAGATGCCAAAACAGGCATAGTTTGGCATGAAACCAACAATCCACTGGCTTTCCGTTGGTTTAAGGTTGATAATACCGGATTTTACCTAAATGGCAATAAGGTGAAATTGAGAGGTGCAGCGCGTCATCAGGATTTTGAAGGAACAGGAATGGCTGTTCCAATCGAAATAAATCGAAAAGACATGGTTCAACTGAAAGCGATGGGTGCAAATTTTGTAAGAGTTAGCCATTATCCTCAAGATGAAGCAATATATCGAACTTGTGATGAAATTGGGCTGATTGTCTGGAGCGAAATCCCGATTGTAAATGAAGTCAAAAAGAATGAAACATTCTATTACAATGCAAAGGAAATGCTCAAGGAAATGATTTACCAGAATTATAATCATCCAAGTATTGTGATGTGGGGCTATATGAACGAACTTTGGGATTATCACGATAAAGCAATCGAACTGGCTGACAGTTTAGAAAATATTGCTCGCAAAATAGACAAAAACAGATTGACAACAGTAGCTTTTCATGCTGTTATGAAAGATAAGCCATACACTCAGACAAATCGTGAAATGTTTGATATTTCAATGATAAATGGGGTGAATGTGTACGAAGGTTGGTATGTTGGAGATTTTAAATCAATGGTCGATATCTTTGATAAATTCAGAGCTCTATCACCTAATCGACCAACTTTTTTGTCAGAATTTGGTGCAGGCTCAGATAATAGGATACACACCTATAAACCACAAATATTTGATTTTAGCCCCGAATATCAAATCGAATTCAATAAGCATTATATAAATGAAATAGAACGCCGAGATTATTATGTTGGTTATTCAATCTGGAATTTTATAGATTTCCATGTGGATGGACGGATAGATGTGCAACCCAATTTAAATAATAAAGGCATTGTTACTTCTGACCGTCAGCCTAAAGACATTTTTTACTATTTTCAAGCGCGTTGGAGCAAGAAACCAATGGTTCATATTGCTTCAAATTGCTGGACTGAACGTACTGAAGTTTGCGATAGTGCGGTATTAATTCGACCAATTTCAGTGTTCAGTAACCAGTCCGAAGTAGAACTTTTTCATAATGGAAAATCTTTAGGCAAAAAAGCAGTTGTTGATGGAGAAGTGAGATTTGAAATCCCGTTTGTAAATGGAAATAACCAATTGGTTGCTGTTGCAGGAAAAGAAATGAATAATGTGGATGTAAATATGAACTTTATTGCTTCTGATTTATCCAAAAATCAATTCATCGAGAATGGATTATGTATTAATCTTGGGCAAGATCATAGTTATTTTTTCGATAAAACATTAAATCAGATGTGGATTCCGGATCAACCTTATAAGCCCAATAGTTGGGGGTATGTGGATGGAGTCAAGTTTGACTCGTGGCCTGAAAACAAAGCCCATAATGGCGTTCGAAACGGTGTGGCTGCAAATATCAAAAACACTGATTTAGAACCTGTTTTTCAAACATTCCAGTTGGGAATTTCGGAATACAAACTGGATGTTCCCTATGGAAAATATAAAATTGACCTTTATTTCGCTGAACCATTTAGCAAAAACGAAATGAAAAATTCAGAAAGAAGTGGTGTTTCAGAAAATGGTGAACGAATATTTGATGTATTGATTAACAATCAATTGCTTGTAGAAAAATTAAATTTAGCCAAAGAATATGGATACCAAACAGCTGTAGTAAAATCTTTTGAAATTTCAACACCAGGTGGCATTTCCATTAAATTAAATTCAATAGCTGGAAAAACTGTAATAAGCGGAATAAGGATACAAAAGTTATAGTTAAGTTAAGATTTGATTTTTATGTTTCTTCTAAATGCAATTCATTATCAAAATGGATAAGGCTTTAAGTTCTTGAATCATACATATAATCGGCAATGTCCAAGCCATTAAAGCTGTCTGTATCTTTTGCTTCATATTCAAGTAAGTTTGATACAGTGATTTTACAACTTGTGCCAATATAAAATTCGGTTGGGATTCCAAGAAGAAAATCTACAATTCATTAAAGGGTTTTCGGTAGCTACAGCCATTTTTCCATTCGCTGCAACCATAAGCCGCATTTCCTTTTATAAGAATACCTTTCCCGCAAAGCGGACAAATCACCTCACCCCCAACCCCTCTCCCAGAGGAGAGGGGAGTTGATGGTATAGATTTAGAATCACTTTCGGGATTTACTTTCTCCCTCTCCATTTGGAGAGGACCGGGGTGAGGTCTGTTATCACTTTTCACGTTAAATACAATTTCAGTAACCATGGCTTTTAGTTCATCCAAAAAATCTTTTGCCTGATATTCACCACGTTCCACTTGTCGGAGTTTTTTCTCCCAACGACCTGTCAGTTCAGCCGATTTCAGCAAATCTTCCTGAATAATCTGAATAAGTTCCACACCGGTATTAGTTGCAATCAGATTTTTCTTTTCGCGTCTCACGTAATCCCGTTTGAAAAGCGTTTCGATAATGGCCGCACGCGTGGAAGGTCGACCAATACCGTTTTCTTTTAATGCATCGCGCAGTTCGTCATCATCAACCAGTTTTCCGGCTGTTTCCATGGCTCGAAGCAAGGTGGCTTCGGTGTATGGCTTGGGCGGTGAAGTCCATTTTTCAGCCAAAGTTGGTTCATGTAGACCGTTTTCTCCTTTTACAAAAAGCGGCATCGTCCATTCTTCCTCTTCTTCGCCCTCTTTTTCTTCTTCCTGCACTTTTGCAAAAACCACACGCCAGCCTTGTTCCAGAATTTGCTTTCCGGTGACTTTAAATTCAACTTTTTCTACCTCTCCAAGTACGGTGGTAGTCGATATTTTACATTCGGGGTAAAAATTGGCAATAAATCGTCGGGCTACCAAATCAAAAACCTTTTTCTCCGGGTCGGATAATGCTGTTGGATGCACACCTGTTGGGATTATCGCATGGTGATCAGTTACTTTTGTATTATCAAAAACCTTTTTCGTCTTCGGAATTTTGCTTTCCAGCAAGGGTTTTGTAAGTAGTTCATAATCCTTAATTCCTTTCAAAATGTCGGGTATTTTGGGATAAATATCGTCGCTCAGGTAGGTAGTATCCACACGCGGATAAGTGGTTACCTTTTTTTCGTACAGATTTTGTATGATTTTTAAGGTTTCGTCGGCCGAATATCCAAATTTCTTATTACATTCCACCTGCAACGAAGTTAAATCGAACAATCGTGGAGCAGATTCAGTACCTTTTTTTGTAGAAATATCGGTGACAAAGAAATCGGCATTTTTTACCGTTTCCAGAAATTCAGAACCTTCATCAACACTGGAAAAACGACCTTTCGAAGCCGAAAAAACCGTATCACGGTAAACCGTTTTCAACTCCCAATACGCCTCAGGGTTAAAATTTTCAATTTCTAATTGACGGTTTACAATCAAAGCCAGGGTGGGAGTCTGAACGCGACCAATGGAAAGTACCTGACGGTTTTTGCCATATTTCAATGTGTAAAGCCGGGTTGCATTCATACCAAGTAACCAATCACCGATGGCACGTGAAAGACCCGCCTCGTAAAGCGACTGGAATTCTTTTTGGTCTTTCAGCTTGGTAAAACCTTCTTTTATAGCTTCTTCGGTTAGCGACGAAATCCACAACCGTTTCACAGGACATTTACACAACGCTTTTTGCATTACCCAGCGTTGTATCAACTCTCCTTCCTGCCCTGCATCACCGCAGTTAACTACTTCATCGGCACTTGCCATCAACGTTTCAATCACCTTAAACTGCTTTTGAATACCGCTATCGTTCATCACTTTAATTCCAAACCGTTGCGGAATCATTGGCAGCTGACTCAATGCCCACGCTTTCCATTCTGGAGCATACTCGTGAGGCTCTAACAATCCGCACAAATGTCCGAAAGTCCAGGTAACCTGATATCCGTTTCCTTCCATATAGCCATCTTTACGGGTTTTAGCACCCAGAATTTCGGCAATATCACGTGCCACACTGGGCTTTTCGGCAATGCAAACTATCATATTTTTTAGCTGTAAGTGGCAAGCAATAAGCGGCAAGCAATTGTTTAATTTGTTGATTTATTTAAAGAGGGACACAAAAATACGGAAAAAACTTTGATTTTTCAGTGGAAATAAACCGAAGTGTATTTAAAAAGCTAATCTATTATAGAGCAAATCTATTCAGTTATAATAAATATGACTCTAATTTTATTACTGAAAAATTTCCATAATTTTCGTATCTTTGCACACGATAAAAAAAGATTGAAATTTTAAGGGTTTTAGGGTATAAACGTTTATTAATTATATTGTTACATGTTTAAAAATCAAGAAATTACAGAAGGTATTTATTATGTTGGAATAAACGATCGTCAGAAACATAAGTTTGAAAATATGATTCCCATACCTGATGGGGTTTCATATAATGCATTTTTAATAGTTGATGAAAAAACTGCACTTGTTGACACTGTAGAAGTTCAATTTGGAGATGTCTTTATAAACAAAATACAATCGCAGTTAGCAGATAAAACACTTGATTTTGTAATAATCAACCACATGGAACCCGATCATTCCGGGTCAATCCGCCTACTTCGTCAGTACTACCCCGATGTAGTTATTGTAGGTAATAGCAAAACACTGAGTATGGTGGAGGGTTTTTATGGTGTAACTGATAAAACCTTAGAAATTAAGGATGCAGAAGTTCTCTCACTTGGTAAACATCAGCTTCAGTTTTACTTGACACCAATGGTTCATTGGCCGGAAACCATGATGACTTACGAAACAACTCAAAAAGTTCTGTTTTCGGGTGATGCATTTGGTGCTTTTGGCACTTTGAACGGCAATGTGATTGATGAAAATATTGATATTGAGCCATTTTGGGATAGCACAGCGTTATATTATTCCAATATTGTAGGAAAGTATGGTAATCCGGTTCAAAAAGCATTATTGAAACTTTCGCCTTTGGATATCAAATATATTTGTAGTACTCATGGTCCTGTCTGGAAAAAGTATATTCCGCAGATTATTGATAAATATGACCAATACAGCCTTTATCATGGCGAAGATGGTGTGGTAATAGTTTACGGTTCGATGTATGGTAATACGGAGTTGATGGCCGAAATTGTTGCTCAGGGTCTTTCAGAAGCAGGTGTAAATAAAATAATAATTCATAATGCTTCTAAATCGGATTCAACCATAATTATTCGTGATATTTTTAAATATAAAGGTTTAATTGTAGGAAGCCCGACTTATTGCAATGAATTATATCCTGATATTGACTCACTACTGCGTAAAATAGAAATTCGAGGTATAAAAAACCGTGTATTTGGAAGTTTCGGGTCATATACTTGGGCAGGTGTAGCCATTAAACGATTGACTACTTTTGTTGAAACAATGAAATGGACTGCAGCAGAACTTAATGTTGAAGAAAAACAAGGATTGAAAAAGGATAAATACGAAGAATGTCTCGAACTTGGTCATCAGGTTGCAGAATTAATGAAAAATCATGTTGACGATCTTCCACATTGTGTATAAATCAGCTGTAAACGATAAACAGTAAACGGTAAGAGGTAAATGGTATAAACTCAACAATAAAAATAACCTTATGAATCAGTATTCGGATTATAACGAGAAATTAAGAGATAGGACCAAAAAGTTTGCAGTTTCAATCATCCTGTTTTATGCTAAATACTGTAAGCAAACTGAAGAATTACGGATTATTGGCAAACAGTTACTTCGTTCAGGAACTTCAGTTGCAGCAAATTTCAGAGCTTTTACACGAGGTAGATCTGAATCTGAAAAATTTTCAAAACTTTGCATAGTGGTTGAAGAAACAGATGAAACACAATTTTGTTTGAATTAATTGAAGAAGCTAATCTGTTAGAAATATCAATATTTAAAGATATAAAAATTGAAGCCGATGAGCTTATAAAGATTTTTACTGCCACTAAGTACAAAATGAAGAAATAATGGTATTCTATTACCGCTTATTGTTTACTGATTACCGCTATTAATTTATGGAAAAACTAACTCTAATTACACCAACATTCTTATTTTCAGCTGTTTCACTGATTCTACTGGCTTATACTAATCGGTTTTTATCGTATGCACAGTTGGTACGTACGCTGAAAGACCGCTACATGGAAGACCATTCAGCTTTGACCCATGCTCAGATTGTTAATCTCCGGAAAAGACTTCATTTAACCCGAAGTATGCAATTGTTTGGAGTTGCCAGCCTGTTACTTTGCGTTGCTACTATGTTTTTGATTTACATAGGATTACAAATTATATCAGCTTATGTTTTCGGAATCGCTTTGATATTTCTGATAATTTCACTTTCTTTGTCGGTGTGGGAAATTCAGATATCTGCCAAATCGATTGAAATTTATCTGAGTGATATGGAAAATAAAAAATAGTTGGAAAGTTTATAAAGTTCATAAAGTCAAAAGTTACAGATTATTAAACTTTTCACTTTAAAAACTTTCCACTTTAAAAACTTATTATGAATAACGGATTTGTACGTGTTGCTGCTGCTATACCTGAACTTCGGGTGGCTGATTGTGCTTTCAATACAGCGCAAATGGCAGAGTTGGTACGCAAAGCTGAAGCGGAAAAAGTGCAGGTAATATGTTTTCCTGAACTTTCAGTGACTGCTTATACTTGCGCCGATTTGTTTTTCCAGCAACAATTGCTTGATGATACACTCAAAGCTTTAAATGAATTACAGTTACTTAGTTTTACGACCACGGCATTAATTATTGTCGGTGCACCAATTCGAGTTCAGAATCAATTGTTTAATGCTTCCGTGGTAATACAAGGCGGTCACACACTGGGAGTTGTACCCAAAACTCACCTACCGAATAACAACGAATTCTACGAAAAACGCTGGTTTTCCTCTGCAAAATCAAGTGATATTCAGACTGTTTCAATTTCGGGCGAAGATGTTCCATTTGGTACGAATCTGCTTTTCAGCGATGGAAAATTCTCATTTGCCATCGAACTTTGCGAAGATTTGTGGGTACCTATTCCACCAAGCTCACAACATGCCATTCATGGTGCTGATATTATTTTCAATCTCTCTGCCACTAATGAACTGACAGGCAAACATCAATATCTCCGTCAGTTGATTGAGCAGCAATCGGCACGCTGCATTGCCGGATATGTATATGCTTCAGCAGGTGCTGGCGAATCAACAACCGATGTGGTGTATTCAGGGAATGGAATTATTGCCGAAAATGGTAAGATAATAGCCAATTCCGAGCGATTCTCATTTGATTCGCAATTGATTATAAGCGAAATAGACATTGACAGACTCCGTGCTGATCGGATGCGAAACACGAATTTTTGCAACGATATATCTACCGAAGTTTACCGAACAATAAAAATTGAAGATGCTCACTTTTGTAAATTTGAGTTGATACGGAGGTTCGATAAACATCCTTTTGTGCCTTCAATAGCCAATCGTGATGCGAATTGCGAAGAAATATTCTCTATACAGGTTGGCGGATTGGCAAAACGTTGGAAACACACTCAGGCTCAAACTGTTGTTGTGGGAATTTCTGGCGGACTTGATTCTACGTTGGCCTTGTTGGTATGCGTTAAAACGGCTGATAAGCTTGGCTACGACCGCAACCGGATTATTGGCATCACCATGCCGGGATTTGGAACTACCGACCGAACTTATAATAATGCTGTGAATTTGATGAAAACGCTTGGTATAAGTCAACTTGAAATTTCGATTAAAGAAGCTTCACTGCTGCATTTCAAAGACATAAATCACAATCCGAATCAGCATGACGTGACCTACGAAAACACTCAGGCACGTGAACGTACACAAATCTTGATGGATATTGCTAACAAACATAACGGACTGGTAATAGGCACAGGCGATTTATCGGAACTGGCTCTCGGATGGGCGACTTATAACGGCGATCACATGTCGATGTACGGAGTAAATTCAGGTGTACCCAAAACACTGGTTCGATATCTGGTAGGTTGGGCAGCTCATCAGCTCGATAACAACTCGGAGGAAATACTGAATGATGTGCTTGACACGCCCGTAAGTCCAGAATTGTTACCTGCTGACGAAAATGGCAATATCGCACAAAAGACGGAAGATATTGTCGGACCTTATGAACTTCATGATTTCTTTTTATATTACTTTGTACGTTTCGGTTTTAGTCCCGATAAAATATTTTTCCTCGCCAAAAATGCATTTGGAAACGAATATGATGAGGATACACTAAAAAAATGGTTGAAAATTTTTATTAAACGTTTTTTTGCACAACAATTCAAACGCTCATGCATACCCGACGGACCAAAGGTAGGCTCTATAAATCTCTCACCAAGAGGAGATTGGCGCATGCCGAGCGATGCAGTTGCTTTTGATGTTTAAACTAATTTTTAAGAATCTACTCATTTATGTCTATACTTCAAGATACTTTCTACGGCAATAAAATCAGCGATTGGTTGATTTCACTTGGAATTATTTTAGGGGCACTTATTCTAAACAAAATCATAGTGCTACTAAACAAGTATGTGATTCAAAAACTAACCGGAAAAACGAAAAGCCGATTGGACGACATTCTGTTCCAAATGCTGGAATCGCCTGTATTACTTGGAATAGTTTTGTTTGCCATCTGGGTAGCCGCTAAACGCCTTGATTTGGGGGTTCATGTGGAAAGCATTATTGCCAAATCGTATAAAATACTGACTGTCATAAATATAACATGGTTTGTTTCACGCTTAGTCAATGCATTGATTGAAGAATACTGGGTTCCAAAAGCTGATACTGGTAAAAGCAGAATCCTCGATACCCATCTCAATTCTATATTGCGACGTACCATTCTGGCGTTAATCTGGGCACTTGGTATAGTTATGGCACTCAACAATGTAGGCGTAAATGTTGGAGCTTTACTAGGAACGCTCGGTATTGGAGGTTTGGCTTTTGCATTGGCAGCTCAGGACACCATCAAAAATATATTTGGAGGCGTTACTATCTTTACCGACCGTCCTTTCCGCATTGGCGATCGCATCAAAGTTGATAAATTTGAAGGATTTGTTGAGGATATTGGCATCCGCAGCACCCGAATTCGAACATTAGAAAAACGATTGGTGACCATTCCAAATTATAAAATGGTAGATGCACCCATTGAAAATATAACTGAAGAGCCTATGAGAAGGGTTCTGATGAAACTAGGGCTAACTTATCAAACAAGTCCTGAGAAAATGAATGAAGCACTAGCCATTTTGAAAGACATTCCAAATCGGGTAAAACACCTTGACCAAAAGGAAATAGTTGCAGCATTTACTGATTTTACAGATTATGCACTTGTAATTACTTTTGTCTATTTTATCAAAAAACAGGGCGATGTAATGGAAACCCCATCGGAAGTAAATTCGGAGATTCTGAGTGCTTTCAAAAAAGCAAAGATTAATTTTGCCTATCCTACTCAGACTATTTATATTGATAAATAGCAGATTGAATTGAACTTTTGTGCCAGTCTTGATTCTTGATTCCTGATTATTGGTTCTTGCTTCTTGGTTCTATTTACACCCAACCTTCCTGAATAGTCTTTGCAATCAGCTCTGCAATAGTTGACGTTTGAGTTTTTACCATGATATTGCGTCGGTGATTCAGCACAGTAAACCTACTCAGGAAAAGAATTTCAGCTATTTCTTTGCTGTGTCTGCCATGTAAAATATAATACAAAACCTCTTTTTCTCTGCGGGTCAGAAATTCACTTGTGGGGATAAATTTGCTTGAAAGATCCACGTTTAGATAAGATGGTCTGCCCTCCAGACCCACAAATGATAGTACCGGATTTCCTTCAGTTTTAATATGACTAATATCGGTATGAATGCCTAAAGTTTTGTTTATTCCTCCGGTTTCGGTAGTCTGCATAGTTACAACCTGTTGCAATACACGAATATAATCGCCCGTATTTTTCCGAATACGGAAATCGAAGCGTACTTTATACCTGAAAATATCTTTAGGAGCTATCGCATTAAAGAATTCTACCGACTTTTTTCCAAAACCAATAAAGGCAGGTGCATCTTCCGGGTGAATAATCTGAAAAAAGAATTCCGCAGTAAACTGTTCAGGTTTGTATCCAAGCACTTGGGTGATACTTGGGCTTACAAATTGTATAAGTCCATTTTGTAAATCAAAAATATAATAATAAAATGGTCCCACGCTCACAATATTCAACAACTTCCGATAGGCTTCCAAATCAATATTCATATTGATTTCTTTACCCGCTTTAATGGCTGCTTGCCATGCTTTTTGGGCCTGAATTATGGGGAGTAAAGTGTTTGGCATAATAGTGACAAGTTAGAGATTAGCTTATGACCTCCAACCCCCAAATGGGGACTTAAGACGCAGTATTTTTAAAATTAAAACATATTTTAATGCAATTGAAATAAATCAATACGAATCAAAATCCCTTTTTTGGGGTTTGGGGGCAAATTACACCCACCCTTCTTGAATCGTTTTCACTGTCAAATCAGCTGTAGATTTAGCTCCTGCTTTTGCCAATATATTACGGCGATGGTTGAGTATTGTATGTTTGCTCAGACCAAGTATTTCTGCAATTTCGTTGCTATGTTTTCCGTGGATAATATGAAACAATACCTCTTTTTCTCTTTCTGATAAGAGTGATTTAGTGGGTATAAACACTTTTTCCACTTCAATATTCAGATAGGATGGCTCACCATTAATACCTATAATCGACATGGACGGAGTGCCTTCAGGTTTTATATCGCTAATATCGGTATGAATACCCAATGATTTATTAACTCCTCCTGTCTCGGTAGTCTCCAGGGTTACAACTTGTTGTAATACCCGAATATATTCTCCGCTGGTTTTTCGCACCCGAAAATCGTATTGTACTTTGTAGTTAAAAATATTTTCAACAGTAAGTTTATTGAAAAACTCAGCCACTTTGTTTTCGAAGTTTACATAATATTGTACATCCTCCGGATGAATTACCTGTGTAAAGAAGAATTCGGGAGTAAATTCCTCAGGTGTGTAACCCAGAATATCGGTAATACTGTCACTCACAAAGGGAAGAGTCATATTCTGAATATCAAAAATATAGTAGTAAAAGTTCCCAACGTGAATAATACTCAGCAGTCTTTTGTGAATATCTAGCTCTAATTCCAGTTTTATTTCTTTACCATCGCGGATAACATCTTCCCAAATATGACGAGCCTGATCGAATGGAAGTACTCTTTTTGCCATAATATTACAATTGTGTGAATTTTATCAAAATCAAAAGTCAATTTGAATGAATAAAATCAAAATAATAACTTAATTAGTCGAAAAGCAGGGAAAAAACCTTGAAAAATGACATAAAGTAGTCATTGTTTTTTGAGAAATGAGTTCGTATTTTTACCCCCGTAATCTAATATGTCTAATTGGGAAGCTTTCATACTGTATGAAAGACCTTAAAAAGCATATACATTATTGACCCAAAAATATAGAATTTTTCTCTTTTTTTACGCTCATATCCTATAAAAGCGATAGTATTTAGGATTATTTAATAGTTAAGCAAAAATAAATATCTTAGAAAGCTTGTAAAAGAAGGGAAATACATAAAAATGAATGAATTATACAGTGTAATGTTTGAGAATTAACCTGCAATTCATAAAATGATAAAATCGAATGACATACAATCAATTATACAGGAGTTTAGAGGGAAAAAGTGCAAACTAAAACTATTGACTGGCGAACTTATTACTGGAACTCTCAGTGAAATACAACATATCAGTTCTTTGTATGAAAGTGTACAAGTGACTGAAACAGTAAATAACGAACTGATAAATGCCAAAACAATCCTTCTATCTCAAATCGATGCATTGGCTCTGGCATAAATTACAAAACGAATCAGGAAAAAATCTATGAGAATAGAATTTGTTTACATTTTTTTTTGCAATAGCAAAAGGCGCAGTTTTAAGGATGCTGCGCCTGCCTGCTTTTCAAAGTCATAGTGTCAGCCAGCTTATCTGAACGTTAGCCCACCTTGCAGCAAAATTTCCATAAAACACTTGCTATACAACGATTTGCTACTAATTGAATGTAAAGTGGGTTAAGTTCCTTTTCTACCCGGATATTTTGGCCAAAAATAATGCTTTCGAAAGTGCCTTCAGGAATATATAAAGTAAAACAAAAAGTAAGTGATGTGTAAATCCAATACTGTAGCAGATTCTTATTGTTAAATCCAATCTATCACGCAAACTGCTAAAAAGAATAATCAAAATCCTTTCTTGGAAATACTTGCCGTAGCAAATAACTATTGAAGTTTTTTTGGTACTGAGTAGTTACAATTGTACATATAAATCACCCAAAATCATATTTATGTCTACTATTGTTAGTGCTATTATTTGTACAAACTGTATAAAATGCTGTTTTTCAACACAAATCAGTATTAGGTCAGAATGTAAAATTCTGATAATCAATTTAATTACTTATTTTGAAACAGAATTATATTTTTATTATTTTGACATTCTAATAATTAATTGGTATTTTTGTTCGTTTTTGAAAAATACAGAACTGCTAATTGGCTCAAAATATAGAACATACAGGCGTAATTACCGGCATAAATGTAAATGTGGTTCAGGTAACTATTACTCAGCATGAAGCCTGTGAGGAATGTCACGCAAAAAGTGCATGTGTTGTTGCTGGTAAGAATGAAAAACTGATAGATATTGAATGTAATGCTAACGATTTCAAGCCGGGCGATGAAGTGATAGTGTATGGAAATCAGTCGGTAGGGTTTCTGGCTGTTTTGTATGCTTTTATTATTCCATTTATGCTTATTCTGATTGTTCTGATTGCTTCGGGGTGGTTTACTTCCAACGAATTGGTATCGGGCGGAATAGCTGTTTTGGCTCTTGTGCTTTACTATATTGTTCTTTCTTTTTTTGAAAAAAAACTAAAAAACAAACTGAAATTCAATATCCGCATGAGTTAATCGTTTGATTGTTTAAATTATCAACTATGAACATTGTTTTTGTTTCGGTATTTATACTGGGTTTATTGGGGGCATTGTCAGCATTGGTTTTGTACTTCACTGCCAAAAAGTTTAATTTTCCAACTAATCCTCTCATTGCCGAAGTTGAAGCCGTATTACCTGCTGTAAATTGTGGCGGATGCGGACAAGCAAGTTGTCACGGCTTTGCAGTTGCTTGTGTAAAATCAAATTCGTTGCATAACATGGTTTGCACAGTGGGCGGAAAGTCGATTATGGAAGATGTTGCTTCAATACTCGGGAAAACAGCAAATCCGGTAATACCAACTGTAGCAGTGGTACGCTGCGGAGGAAGTTGTGAACTTCGGCCACACATTAATCAGTTTGGTGGTGCTTCAAGTTGCGCTGTGGTACATAATCTGTATGGTGGCGAAACAGGTTGCTCGTGGGGCTGTATCGGGTTGGGCGATTGCGTTGAACCTTGCAAGTTTGATGCCATAAAGATAAACCCCGAAACCTTATTACCCGAAATAAGCGACAACAAATGTACTTCGTGCAATGCATGTGTAACAGCTTGTCCGAAAGGAATTATCGAGCTTCGCAATTTGGGTGAGCCGGCTCATAAAATTTACGTAAATTGTGTAACAAAAGATTCGGGTGTTGCCGAAAGTTGTGCTGTTGCCTGCAATGGTTGCGAAAAGTGTGTAGAAGTATGTGAGGATAAGGCTATTAATATGATTGGTCAACTGGCTTATATCGACTCAACAGTTTGCACCCTTTGCGGAAAATGTGTTTCTGTTTGTCCCACAAATGCAATAGTGGAAAAAAAGTAGGGGTATATATGAAAAGATTTAAAATGGGTGGCGTTCACCCGAAAGAAAATAAATTATCAGCAGGCAAGCAAATCGTGGAGGCTGCACTTCCCAAACAGGTTGTAATACCCTTGGGGCAATCGCTTGGTGCACCCGGTCAGTCGGTTGTTGCAGTTGGCGATGCGGTGAAAGTTGGTCAGCTGATAGCCAAAGCCGGAGGATTTGTATCAGCTAATATTCATTCATCAGTTTCAGGAAAAATATCTGCTATCAGTACCACTATCGATGCATCGGGTTACAATGTTCCGGCAGTATTTATTGAGGTACAAGGGGATGAATGGCTCGAAACTATTGACAGGACTAATGACCTGAAACGAGAATGTAATCTTACCCCGGAAGAAATAATCAAAACCATAACCGATGCAGGAATTGTGGGCATGGGTGGTGCAACATTCCCAACCCATGTGAAACTGTCTCCTCCACCCGGTAAGAAAGCTGATGTGTTGATAATTAATGCGGTGGAGTGTGAACCATACCTTACCTGCGACCATCAGCTGATGCTGGAAAAACCGCTGGAAATTCTGGTAGGTGTAACCATTCTGATGAAAGCTGCTAAGGTTGCAAAAGCATATATAGGAATTGAAAACAATAAAAAAGATGCCATTGAACTGCTGAAGCAAACTGCTAGAAGTTTTACGGGCATTGAAATCGTTCCGCTACGGGTTCAATATCCACAGGGTGGTGAGAAGCAATTGATTGATGCTGTAATCGGTCGTCAGATTCCAAGCGGTGCTTTACCGGTTGAAGTTGGAGCAGTGGTTCAAAATGTAGCAACAGCTTTTGCCGTGTACGAAGCTATTCATAAACACAAACCATTAATCGACAGGGTAATTACTATTACGGGTAAATCCATAAAAAGTCACGGAAATTACCGGGTGCGACTTGGAACTCCAATGAATTCGGTGGTGGAACAGGTTGGCGGAATACCCGAAGATACAGGAAAGATTATTGCCGGTGGTCCCATGATGGGAAAAGCGCTGAAAACACTGGAAGTACCTGTGGTAAAAGGAACATCCGGAATTCTGTTTATCCCTACTTTTGAAGCCAATCGTAAAAATATGCAGAATTGCATCCGATGTGCAAAATGTGTGGTCGATTGCCCAATGGGACTTGAACCTTTCTTGCTTATGAGTCAGGGCGAACGTTCCATGTGGACTGAGATGGAAAAAGAAAGGGTGATGGATTGTATTGAATGTGGAATATGTTCGTACACTTGCCCTTCAAACCGTCCGTTGCTTGATTATATCCGACTTGGAAAAACCACAGTTGGGAAAATTATCAGAAACAGACAGGCGAAAAAATAGTCAGGTTGTTCATAAAGTTGAAAAGTTCATAAAGTGAAAAAGTTGGATAACCTGCCGATACTTTATTAACTTCTTAGCATTAGGAACTTTATAAACTAAAAACGTTAAAACTTTCTAACTTATTCTATGGCTAAACTTATTATCTCACCTTCACCGCACGTACATAGTGGCGATAGTATTTCCAATAAAATGATTGGAGTGTTTATCGCACTTATTCCGGCATACCTGGTTGGGTTGTATTTCTTCGGATTGGGTGCGTTGATTATCAGCATAACCGCCATGCTTTCGTGTGTGGCTTTCGAATACCTGATTCAGAAATTTTTACTCAAAGGCTCTGTCACTATTTTCGATGGTTCTGCATTGCTTACAGGTTTGTTATTGGCGATGAACTTACCAACCAACATTCCCGTGTGGATGGTTGTGGTTGGCTCGTTGGTGGCAATTGGCGTTGCTAAAATGCCGTTTGGAGGATTAGGAAACAATCCATTCAATCCGGCATTGGTGGGGCGTGTGTTTATGCTCATCTCCTTTCCTGCTGCTATGACCGTTTGGCCAGTTCCCGTTCCGTTGAATATGCATTACCTTGATGCATTAACAGCAGCTACTCCGTTGGCAGTACTGAAAGGACAATTCAGCAACATTCCCGATACATTGAATATGTTTATCGGACATAAAGGAGGCTCTATGGGTGAGGTTTCCGCATTGGCTTTGCTTGTGGGTATGGTTTATATGTTGATTCGCAAAATTATTTCGTGGCATATACCAGTGAGTATTCTGCTAACAGTGTTTGTTTTTTCCGGAATTCTTCATTGGGCAAATCCAAATGCATTTATTGCCACTCCGCTGTTTCATTTGCTGACGGGCGGTTTGATGCTGGGTGCTATTTTTATGGCAACCGATTATGTAACTTCACCTATGAATCCGGGTGGCATGCTGATTTACGGAGTTGGAATAGGAATTATTACGGTGGTTATCCGCGTGTTTGGATCCTATCCCGAAGGTATTTCGTTTGCTATTCTGATCATGAATGGGGTAACGCCGCTGATAAATACTTATGTCAAACCAAAACGTTTCGGGGAGGTAAAAAAGAAATGAAAAGGTTGAAATCGAATTTTCTGAATATGGTGCTGGTGCTTTCATGTATCACACTTATTGCTGCTTACACACTGACTTCTGTATATTCACATACTAAAGATACGATTCAAAAATCATTGTTTAAAAAGCAAATGAACGATATATGTTCTGTTTTACCAGCCAATTCAACGGTAGATACGTTGCCCGTTATAATTAAAGAAGGTGATGAAAACCTGAAAGTTTACAGAGCTTATGATTCAACAGGTAATATCGTTGGAGCTGCAGTTGAATCTTCGTCGAACAACGGTTATAAAAGTCGCATTAATATTATGGTTGGTTTCGACCGTAGTGGAAGAATAATCAATTACAACGTACTAAAACACGATGAAACATTAGGTTTAGGCTCGCTGATGCAGAATTGGTTTCGCACCGGAAAATCATCAATACTGGATAGAAATATTTGTAATTGTAATTTGTCGGTAAGTAAGGATGGTGGGGATATTGATGCTATCACGGCAGCCACTATTTCTTCACGGGCTTTCCTTTTTGCGGTTCGTAATGCATACTTTGCATTTACAAGTCATATGGAAACAGTTTCCAAAGCTCAGCAAAGCAAATCTGACAGCACAATGAATGTGATAGAATCTATTTCGAAAATTAATAAATACGTTCCAAAAACACGTTGAGAATGAAAGACTCCGGCTATACTATAATTGTCAAAGGGTTGGTAACTCAAAACCCGGTTCTCGTTCTAACACTAGGCATGTGTCCTACACTTGCAACTACCAACTCTGCTTTGAATGGCATGAGTATGGGACTTGCTACTTTGTTAGTGCTTCTGGGTTCTAATATAGTAATTTCTTTGCTGAAGAATGTAATTCCTGATAAAATCCGTATTCCAGCTTACGTGGTGGTTATTGCCACTTTTGTAAGTGTTATCGATATGATTATTCATGCTCATTTTCCTGCACTTCACGAAAGTTTGGGTATTTTCATACCGCTAATCGTGGTGAATTGCATTGTGTTAGGACGTGCCGAAGCTTTTGCCTCAAAAAATAATGTTTTCCGTTCTGCGTTGGATGGTCTTGCTATGGGACTTGGATTTACAATGGCACTGACATTGCTTGGAGCAATTCGTGAGTTACTTGGTAGTGGAAAAATTTTCGGACATGTGATTTACTCTGAACATTATGGAGCTTTGCTTTTTGTGCTAGCACCCGGAGCTTTTATTACATTAGGATTTCTGATTTCATTTTTGAATAAATTAAAGAAAACCCTAACCCCTAAAGGGGAAAAAGAATCATTTGTAAATTATAAATGACTAAAATGTAAATAAAATGACCTATATTCTTATTTTTATAAGTGCCGTTTTTGTAAACAACATCGTGTTGTCGCAATTTTTGGGCATTTGCCCCCTGTTGGGTGTTTCCCGAAAAATAAATACGGCATTGGGAATGACTGCCACTGTAGCTTTTGTACTGACTGTATCTACCATTTTTACCTATACAGTTCAGAAGCTTGTATTGCAACCTTTCCATGTTGAGTTTTTACGAACGATAACTTTTGTACTTATAATTGCTTCACTGGTTCAGCTTGTTGAAATTGTTCTGAAAAAAGTTTCTCATTCCATATATCATGCGTTAGGTATTTACCTGCCACTGGTTACTACCAATTGTGTTATATTGGGCGTGGCATTGCTCGTTATTAAGGATAATTTTAATCTGATACAAAGTGTGGTTTTTGCCATCTCTACCGCTATTGGTTTTGGTCTGGCGCTGGTTATTTTTGCCGGCATACGCGAACAACTCAGCCTACTAAAGCTTCCTAAAAGCATGGATGGAATTCCAGCTGCACTTATTGCTGCGGGATTATTGGCTATGTCATTTATGGGTTTCGCCGGAATTGTAAAATAAATAACTTTAAAACATCTTTGAAATTCCGAGCAGTCTGCTAATTCCCTATATTGAGATTCAGATAATGGTATATACTTCATTTTTGAAGGATAACTATTCATAAATGAATAATGTTAGAATGATTTTTGTTGGCTAAAGCGCTGTTTAATAAATTATTATAGATTGTGGAATAAATATTGATATTTATGGTTAGATTAATCTTTTACAAAAACATGTATTATGAGAAACCTTATTTTATTATCAATCTGCATTTTCATTGTTTCGTGTACATTCGAATTACCTCAAATAAAACCAGATTCTACTAAGAATCTGATTGTTAGCAATGATTTTGACTGGAAAACATCAAAGGAAATTACGGTAAATGTTCACCAGAGTTTTACCGGAGTCATTACAATTTCATCGGATAATGACAGTATTCTATTTTACAAAGGTTATTCTGATGGAACTGAAACTGGTATTTCCATTTCTGTTACTATACCTTCCTACTTATCAAATTTGAAAATAAACGATCAGATAGTTACTCCAATTAGTAACAAAGTTGATTTAGTTACCCTTGATAACCCTCAAAATGCTCCTTCAAAAGCAAATTCCGCAATAATAAAAAATTATTCACTGCATTTGAATGGTACTACCGATTGGGTTTCAATACCAAACTCACAGAATTTGGTTTTCCCTAATGCATTTTCACTCGAAGCATGGGTAAAAGCGGAACATCAACAAACAGCTAAGATAATTCAGAAAGGTGATTGGGATGGGTTTTCTATCGGTGAGGATTTGTATAAAGGTTGGATGACTTCCGTTTGTAATGATTCAATGAGAGCCACAACCCTGATTTGGGACAAAGGACAACCCGTGCTGAACAGATGGTATCATCTAGCAGCTACCTACGATGGATCGTTACTGAAACTTTACGTAGATGGTGTGTTGGTAAACAGCACTGCAATTAAGGAAAAGATGAACAATAATAAACGAATTATTGATATTGGCTGTGACAACGGAAATCAGAAGTTTTTCAAGGGGTATATGGATAATATTTCGATCTGGACTACTACATTAACTGCTTCGGATGTCAAATATACAATGAATACCACACCTTACGGGACAGGCTTGCTTGCATATTGGGAATTTAATGAGGGTAGCGGAACCACGGTTTACAATGCTGTTTCAAATCTTTATACCGGAAATCTTATTGGTTCATTCTCTTCCGATTTAGGCTATGGCATTGATTCTGATGGAGATGGAATTTTAAATAATTATGATGATTTTCCCAATGATCCACTCAGGGCATTTTCTAACAAATTTCCGGCAACCGGATTAGGAACGCTGGCTTTTGAAGATTTGTGGCCTGGTTTTGGCGATTTCGATTTTAATGATTTAGTGGTCGAATATCAGTTTGACAATATAACAAATAATAAGAACAAACTGGTTGAAACAAATGCTACTTTTATTGTGAAAGCTGCAGGTTCGTCACACCAAAACGGTTTTGGGTTTCAACTCACAGGCGATATCCCGCAAAGTGATATGACTGTTACCGGATCAAAACTTTTTGGGAATATAATTTCAACAAATCCAAAAGGCTGGGAGAATAATCAAAACAAACCCACTTGTATCGTTTTCGATAATGCATTTAAATGTATAAAATTTCCCGGAATGGGAATTGGAGTAAATACATCGGAAAATTCAACTTTTGTAACTCCCGATACAATCAAACTTCACATTAGTTATACACCGGATAAATATACTGTTGCAAATCTTAACATACAGAGGTTTAATCCTTTTTTAATTGTCAATCAAATCCGGTCGAAGGAAATTCATTTAGCAGATTATCCGCCGACTGCACTTGTCGATAAGAGTTATTTCGATACCTATCAGGATGCAACCGACACGAATTCAGGGAAATACTACCGCAGTTCAACAAATTTGCCATGGGCAATAAATTTTTATGATAAGTTTGATTATCCCTACGAAAAAGCGGATATTTTGAAAGCATATCCGAAAATGGCTTCATGGGCAAGTTCAAACGGCTTAAACTACAGCGACTGGTATAAAAACAAAGCAGGATACAGTAGTATTGAGTATATTTACAAATAGAGTTTGTCTACTTATCTGTTATGGAATTTCATTGCCAAAAAATGAAATTTTCTACATCGGTTTGATTGTATTCCTAAATTTCATATCTTTGTAATCCCAACTTTATTGCGGCAGTAGCTCAGTTGGTAGAGCATCAGCTTCCCAAGCTGAGGGTCGCGGGTTCGAGTCCCGTTTGCCGCTCAAGACGACAGAAATGTTGTCTTTTTTGTTTTTACACTCGTAATCTTAATAAATTTACTTATTTTTGGACTCTATTTTAACGGTTTTATTTGGTTATGTGGAAAGACTTCTTCTATTTCTCTAAAGGTCAGCGAATTGGTATTATTGTACTGTTGATTTTGATTATATTGGCTATTGGCGTAAATTACCTTTTACCCTTTCTTTTTCCTGTTCATGAGCAGGATGGTAGTAAATTTCTGACCGAAGTTGAGCTTTTCAAAAAGTCATTGGTTTCGCGTGATAGTCTCAGGCAGGCAGAATGGCAAAAGCAAAACGAGGAACGACAACGGGAATTTAAGGAAAAATACAACAGTTTTACTCAAAACAAACCGACTAAACCAGTCGAGAAGTACACACTTTTTAGTTTTGACCCGAATATCCTTGACTCTGCAGGTTTTGTAAAACTTGGTTTGAAACCATTTATTGCTTCTAATATATTGAAATACCGTACAGCGGGTGGAAGATATAAAACAGCAGCCGATTTCGGAAAAGTGTACGGAATAAAGCCTGAAAAATTCAAAGAACTAGAACCGTATATTGACATTGCCGAAGTTAAACCAATAATTCCGGAAAAACCAATAAAACGAACCGATATAATTGTTGATCTAAACTCGGCAGATACAACATTATTGATGCAGGTTAAAGGAGTTGGTCGAGGTTATGCCAAGGGAATTGTACGGTTTCGTCAGCAAACGGGTGGTTTTGTTTCTGTAGACCAGTTAAGCGAAATTTGGGGTATGAAACCTGAAAATTTGGAACGAATACGTCCGTTTTGTAAAGTAAACCTGGAATTAGTTCAAAAAATCAAAGTAAACACAGCAACTACAGAACGATTTAAGAGTCATCCTTACTTCAATTTCTATCAGGCAAAAGCGTTGTACGAGTTAAGAAGGAAAAAAGGTAAATTGAAAGACATCAATGAATTAAAAGAGTTATCCGAATTTACATCAGACGCTATTCAAAGATTGAAACCTTATCTTAATTTTGAATAGAATTGTTACAAAATTAGCCTATTCAAATATATTTTAAACTTTAACGGCATTATTTTTGTTGTAAATATAGTTCTAAACACTTAATTTATAACTATTTAAACACTTAAAATTTCATGAAAACAATACACCTACTTTTAGTGATGGTAGCCATATTACCGTTTTTTATGGCTTGCGAAATGCATGAAGAAAATATGCATATCACTGATTACACAGTGGATATTGCCACAGTACAAAATCCTGATAGTGGAGCAAATTTTTTCTTTAAGCTTGATGACAATAAACTTATGTATGTTCAGGGTTGTAACTTAGTGGGTTATATACCGAAAGATGGGCAACGAATTATTGCCACTTATTCAATCCTATCTGATAAGCGTGCAACTCATCTTTACGATTACGATGTATTTCTGAATGATGTATACACTGTATTGACCAAAGGAATTTTTAATGTTACCAAAGCTACTCAGGACAGTATTGGTAATGATTCAATTGCAATAAATGATATATGGATTGGAAGCAATTACCTAAATGTTGACTTCAGTTATCCGGGATACAACGAAACGCACTATATTAATTTAGTTAATGACACTTCAAAAATGTTTACCGATTCTAAAATTCATTTATATTTCCGTCATAATTCAAACTCAGATAAACCTGAATACCTCAGAAGAGGAATTGCATCGTTTAATCTGAAGTCGTTGCAAACCGGAGCAACTTCAAAAATACTAAATCTGGTTATTCACGTAAATCTACCGAATCAGGCTGCTGAAAAGACACTAAATTTAATCTATGATTTTAGTTCTTCATCACCGACACCAGCTCCTGCAAAATATCCGAAATTTATTCCTCAAGCCTATAATTGATTTCGTTTTTCAATCAATTGTATCAATCCGGTTTCATTTGGAATCGGATTTTTTGATTGTAAGTAAACTTTATGCAAATAAATACGTTTTTTATTCAATTATTTCTTAGATTTGTTCTAAATATTAAAGCAAAATTAAATGAGTGAGATTTCAGGATATGTTGTTGATGTTATTGGTAAAAAGATTACAAAAGGTATTGTCCTTTTTGAAAATGGGATAATACAAAAAATAACTCCAAGTGAAGAGGTAGATAACCAGTATATTATTCCCGGTTTTGTAGATGCACATATTCATATCGAGAGTTCGATGATGTTGCCTTCGGAGTTTGCTCGTTATAGCGTGATACATGGTACGGTGGCTTGCGTGTGCGATCCGCACGAAATGGCTAATGTCTGTGGCATTGAGGGTATTGACTATATGATTGAAAATGGACGTAACTCACCAATGAAGTTTTATTTTGGTGCACCTTCCTGCGTACCATCAACTCATCACGAAACTTCAGGTGCTGTGTTGGATGCTGTCGATGTTGAGAATTTATTACTTCGGGATGATATCTATTTTTTAGCTGAGATGATGAATTTCCCGGGAGTGATTCACAATAACAAGCAGGTTCACGCTAAACTCGATGCTGCTAAACGGATTGGAAAACCCATTGATGGTCATGCACCTGAATTGAAAGGCGATGATTTGACAGCCTATGCAGCCGGTGGAATTACTACCGACCACGAATGTATGACCATTGCCGAAGCAGAAGCCAAAATTGCGTTGGGCATGACCGTGCAAATCAGGGAAGGAAGTGCGGCGAAGAATTTTGATGATTTGCTTTCACTGCTGGATAATTACCCGGATAAAATCATGTTTTGCTCAGACGATAAGCATCCGGATGATTTGTTGAAAAACGGACATATCAACACACTGGTTCGTCGGGCGGTGGCTGCCGGTTACGACCCGATGGATGTGCTGAGGATTTGCTCACTGACTCCAATCAGACATTATAAGCTTGATGTCGGTTTGCTGCAGGTGGGCGATGAGGCAGATTTTGTAGTGGTGAATAACCTGACAGATTTTGAGGTAAAAGCAACCTACATTAAGGGTGAAATGATTTCGGAGAATGGCAAAACAACCTATCAGCGCTTTGTTCCAACTTCGCTGATTAATCAGTTTAATGCTAATAAAATAACGGTAGAACAGCTTAACGTGAATCATACCGGTGGCGAAATGAAAGTAATAAATGTGGATGATGGTCAGCTTTTTACCAGTGAGGTGCGACACCTTCCGGGTCATGATAATGGAAATGTTGTTTCTGATACAGAGAATGATATTCTTAAGCTCGTGGTTTACAATCGCTATCAACCGTCCGAACCTGCAATCGCGTTTATCAAAAACATTGGGCTCAAACGCGGGGCTCTAGCTTCCACAGTAGCTCACGATAGTCATAATATTGTTGCTGTTGGAACCTCGGATGCGGAGATTGTTTCTGCCATTAATCAGATAATCGACAGTCGGGGCGGAATTCTGGCTTGTGAAGGTGATAAAACTTGCCTGTTGTCTTTACCTGTCGGCGGTTTGCTGTCGGATATCGAAGGACATGTTATCGCTGAGCGTTACGAGCAGGTGGATGCAATGGCAAAAGAGTTGGGCTCGACCCTTAATGCTCCATTTATGACAGTGGCATTTATGTCGCTACTCGTCATTCCGGAACTGAAACTGGGTGACAGAGGTTTGTTTGATGGACGAAATTTCAAGTTTGTAGAATTGATGGTGTAGATTTTACGTTTATTCATACGATGACTTTGAGTCATCATATAAATATAATAAAAAAATCCTCTGAAACACTAGTTTTCAGAGGATTTTCAATTTTATATTGGTCAGCTTATTTTACTGAGTCCATGTGTGCGATTAAATCCAACACTTTGTTAGAATAACCCCACTCATTATCGTACCAGCTAACTAATTTTACGAAGTTACCGTTCAATGCTATACCAGCACCTGCATCAAATACTGAAGTACGAGTTTCGTGGATAAAGTCAGAAGAAACAACTGAATCTTCAGTATATCCTAATACTCCTGCCATTGTAGTTTCAGAAGCTAATTTGATAGCAGCTTTGATTTCAACGTAAGATGCAGCTTTTTCCAAACGTACAGTTAAGTCAACTACAGAAACGTCAGCAGTTGGTACGCGGAAAGCCATACCAGTTAATTTGCCATTCAAAGCAGGAATTACTTTACCTACAGCTTTAGCAGCACCGGTAGAAGAAGGGATAATGTTTCCTAAAATTGAACGACCACCACGCCAGTCTTTTGCTGAAGGAGCATCAACTGTTTTTTGAGTGTTAGTAGCAGCGTGAACTGTTGTCATCAAACCTTCAACGATTCCGAAGTTGTCATTGATAACTTTAGCCAAAGGAGCCAAACAGTTAGTTGTACAAGAAGCGTTAGAAACTACGTTCATGTCAGCTTTGTATTCGTTCAGGTTTACACCGCAAACAAACATAGGAGCATCGTTAGAAGGAGCAGAGATAACTACTTTTTTTGCACCACCCTGAAGGTGAAGACCTGCTTTGTCGATAGTTGTGAAAACACCTGTTGATTCAACAACATAGTCAGCACCTACTGCACCCCAACCAATATTAGCTGGATCTTTTTCAGCAAAGAATGCAATTTCTTGACCATTGATAACTAATTTACCATCTTTGTGTTCTGCTGTTCCCTGGAATCTTCCATGAACTGTGTCGTATTGCAACATGTAAACCATGTAGTCAATATCCATAAATGGATCATTTACTGCAACGATCTGAACATCGTTTCTTTCTTGGGCTGCACGGAAAACCAAACGTCCGATACGGCCAAAACCATTGATACCTACTTTAATCATCTTTATTTATTGTTTAAAATTGAGTTTTTGAATTTCGCCACAAAAGTACTATTTTTTGTCCGAATGACAATAATACCCACAACATTAATCACACTTTTTTTCTTTTTGCAAAGTCGGGATTACAAATTGTTGTTTTTATGTTGATTTTCAGAAATGTACAGAATGATTTGTATGGCTTTTCATGTTGAGTTTTCCCGAAAATAACAAAGGCTATTCATTTCTTTCAATGAATTGAATAGCCGTTGTTTTGATAATCTCTCTGATTGTATTTTTATTCTTCCTTTTTACATGTTTTAATTCCGAAAAGGGTATAAAGCGGACAGAAACTTATCAAACTTGTAACTGTAAAAATAAGTGCAACAACAAGTGCAACTATTCCCCATGTGTCAGTCAATACGTGTCTCCAGTAAAGCACAATCAGCACAATTGCTATAGTTAAACGGATTAATTTGTCGGCAGAGCCCATGTTTTTGTTCATATTATATTAAATTTTAATGGTTAGTATTTATTATAAAACAACTTATCAATCGTTTAGTTCAGTAGAAATTAAATTGTAATAATTTGCAAGTTTATTAACAAAACCTTTTCTTAATCACAAAAAAAATTCATTGTCCTTGCAATTCATTTTTTCTTGATTATCTTTGCTCCTCTAAAAATCATTTAATAA
>JBAXMR010000009.1:0-73377 GCA_037134195.1 Paludibacter sp.
TGCTGATACCTTGCGATTGAGACAGGAAGCAATTGCAAAATACAAAGTCAATCTGAAAAAAATTGTTCAGCTTTTTTTGTCGAAGAACATAAAAGTTCTCCTCCAGAAACCCAGTATTTACGACCAAACCGCCACTATTGCCACAGCAAACAACCTGGGAGTGAATGATGCGCTGAAAGCATGTGCAGATTTTATAGAAATTCTGGCGCAACAATATAAATTACCAACAGTGGATTACTGGACATTGATGAATAATCTCAATCAGGATATTCAAAAACAAAACCCCAAAGCAACAATTATCGGTAATGATAGAGTCCACCCGGGTTCAGTAGGTCATTTAATTATGGCTTATCAATTTTTGAAATCAACCGGAATGCCTGCTGTTGTTTCGTACATTCATATTGAAAAAGAGAGTAAAACCAGCAATAAACTGAGCAAAAACTGTGAAATTAGCTTGCTGAAGAATGATTCCAAAAATTGTAGTTTTTCGGTTAAAGAAAATGCACTTCCTTTCCCGAAGGTTGCTGCACAAGAGGATGCACTGAAACTGATTCCTTTCAACACTGCATTGAATCAGGAAATACTAAAGCTCCCAATGCTTCAATCGGGAAAGTATAATCTGCTGATAGATGGACATTTAATAGGACAATTTCCGGATTCCGTTTTGAAAAACGGAATCAATCTGGCTGAATTTCCGGCTACAGCACAATACAAACAGGCAATAAAAGTGCGTGATATTCTTACCGAACTTTGGAGTTATGAAGCTAAATTACGCTCGATAAAATTTATTGAATACAATCAGTTTTTCAAAGATTGTCCTTATAAAGCTGATGTTTCAAAATCGTACCAGTTTATGGATTCAGTATTAACTGCGAAAAAAGTGTCAAGTTTACCTTACTACAAAGCACAGTTATTAAATTTCAGGGAAAATAAACCGATTGAGAAACAATGCCGGAATGCTGTTGACAGTTTAAGAACGTGTGCATATCAAGCTGCAAAGCCTGTAACGCATCAATTTTCGGTTGATTTGCAACAAAGATAAAATAACGAAACAATAATAAATTTAACAATGAATAATCCTCAAAAAATCATAGCCTTTACAGGCTCTTCCCTGTTACTTTTGTCGGCAAATTCCGTATTGGCACAACAACCGAAACAGCCAAAATCCAGACCTAATATACTATTCATTCTGTCCGACGATCATGCCAAAACCGCTATTAGCGCATACGGAAGTGACCTTTCAAAAATTGCTCCAACACCAAATATCGACAAAATTGCCAAAAGCGGAGTGCTGTTTTCCAATATGCTTTGTACCAATGCCATTTCAGGACCAAGTCGTGCTTGTTTGCTGACCGGAAAATTCAGTACAGCCAATGGATTTACTCAAAATGAAGGGGGTGTTATTTTTGATGGTTCGCAACCAACCGTTTCCAAATACCTTCAGGCAACCGGTTATACTACTTCTCTTTTCGGTAAATGGCACCTCTTTTCAGACCCGACGGGTTTTGATTACTGGATGATTCACGACAATCCCGGGCAGCAGGGAACGTATTGGGATCCGATATTTAAAGTAAATGGCAAACAGGAAATTCGAAAAGGTTATGCTACCGATTTAACTGCTGATGCAGCTTTGGCATGGCTGAATGACAATCGCGATAAAAGCAAACCATTCTGTATGATGCTGAATTTCAAAGCCCCCCACCGGCCATGGGAACCCAATTCAAAATACGAACATTTGTTCGACGACATTACCATTCCAACTCCTGAAACATTCGATGACGATTACAGCGGTCGTGAACTGACGTTGGGTAAAAATATGGCTACCATAGCCCACCATCTTTCAAGAGGTGACCTCAAAATGACTTCGCCGGACAGCCTGAAGGGTGGAAAACTGGAAAAATGGTTATCTTACGGCATGTTGGGCGAACGTCAGATGGTTACTCCCGACCCCAAAATGAGTGAAAAAGAGCTCAAAATGTGGAAATTCCAGAAGTACATGAAAGATTATCTGCGTTGTGTGCGGTCGGTGGACGATAATGTGGGGCGCGTGATTGATTATCTCAAAGCGAATGGTTTGTACGAAAATACACTAATCATTTATATGGGCGATCAGGGATTTTACTTAGGCGAACACGGCTTGTTTGATAAACGCTGGATGTACGAAGAAAGTCTGCAAATGGCTTGTCTAATTAGTTTACCAAGTTCAATCAAAAATCCGGGTATGCGACAGATACCGGAACTGGTAATGAATGTGGATATTATGCCTACTTTGCTCGATTATGCCGGTGTGAAAATTCCAACAGATGTACACGGCGAGAGTCTAAGACCCTTACTTGAGCAATCTCCAAAAGCAAAAACATGGCGCAAATCCGCTTATTACCAGTACTTTGAATATCCACGTTACCACAATGTGCAACCACATTACGGAGTTCGAACCGACCGTTACAAGTTGATTCATTTTTATTACGATATTGATGTTTGGGAATTTTACGATTTGAAAACCGATAAGAATGAGTTAAAAAATCAATACAACAATCCTATCTATCAGAAACAAATTGCCGAAATGAAAAAAGAAATAGTCCGCTTACAAAAGAAATATCAGGATGATTTGACTCTTGAGCAACGAAAGGAATTAACCACAAAGCACATGAGGCGATACGAGGAATAATAAAAAGGCGTCAGGGATGAAAATCTCAGACGTTTTTTCGCCAACCTATATGTTGATGAGTCATTCTTTGTTAATCAAAATATTGGATATGGCATACAATGGATAAACATCAATATCATCATAACTACAGAAATTTTCTAGTGATGTTCTTATTCCTTTGGCTATTTTCTTTTCATTAATAAAAATACGGAGACTTTGCATGGCACCTTGTGATCCCGACTTAACTTCAACAGGATAAATATTTTCACCAACCTGAACAATGTAATCAACTTGCGCATTTCCAATATTTTTTTCTTTCGCCCAACAGTAAAGCTGTTTTGGGTCGTAACACGAAGCAGATTTTAGTAGCTCTAATCCTACAAAAATTTCAGCAATAGCACCGCGATTCACTGTTTTAAAATCGTTCGATAACATTAAATGAGTTGTATCAAGTCCTAAAACCCGCTGAAAAAGTCCGGTATCACAGAGAATCATTTTTCTGTATTTAGGATTGATTTCAGCCCCAAGGGGAATCCCGTTAGCAGCTGTGTGAGTAACAGGATATACCAATCCGGCCATAATTAAAAGTTCTAATACTTGCTTTACCTGAGCATTATTAAGCCCTACAGCTGCTTTCTCATAAATAAATTTGCCTTCTGACTGTCGAGCCACCGAATCAAAAACTTCCGTTATCCGCAATGCAGGTATCTTTTTTTTGTATTTCGAAAAATCATCCCTGAATGAAATAACTAAATCATTCAATATTTCCTGACAACGAAGGATATCTTGAGTTTTGACAAATTCTGAAACTACTTCGGGCATTCCTCCAATAATTAAAAACACCTTTAATAGGTTTAAAATTTTATTATGAATTGGCTCGAAAAGTGGTTTGCTAGGCGCAGACATTCGATATGCTTCAACCAACATATTATTGCCTGTTGCCATCAAAAACTCCTCAAAACTAAATGGATACATAAAAATTGAACGTTCTCTTCCTACCCCAATCGATGGTATATCTTCAATGGCAAATTCCAATAAAGAACCTGCTACAACTAAATGCAAATCAGGGAATTTCTCATAAAAATACCGAAGCTTAGATAATGCTGGTTTGCATTGTTGAATTTCATCAAAGAAAAGTAATGTTTCACCTGCAGTGATTGGTGTTTGAAAGTAAAAGGATAATCGTTGACAAATTTCCTGAGGTGAAAGGGATTCTTCAAATAAATGTCTTAAAACTTCTTCTTCGTCGAAATTCACTTCAACAAAATGTTTAAAGGTTTTACCCAATTCTCGGATGGCCGATGACTTACCTACCTGTCTTGCACCTCTCACTAGCAGTGTTTTGCGATTTTGACTCTTTGCCCAAGCCAGCAATTCAATATCAATTTTTCGTTGGAAATAATTGTTAATCATATCGTTCAATTAAGTTTTATCAAATATTCAATGCAAAGATAATTGATTTATTTCAATAATTAAATGCTAAATTGTACTTAAATATGAAATAATTCAATGCAAAAAAGTGGTATATGTTGAAAAAATTGAATACAAACATTTTATAACCAACACTTTAGACACCATCCGCTGGAACAAATTTTGTAATTTGTATCTTGGTTTAAAAAAAAATATTTTTTTTTCTCTAACGAGCAACATACCGATTACAAATCGATCATAGCTCCGATTATATCATTAAAAAGTTATGAGCAGGAATAATTTCTACTTTTTTTCCGTTGTAAATATAACTGTCTGTCTGATTAAAAGTTATGATTAATCCATTGATGACCTTTAGTTCGTCCATAGCACTATTCAACCCTTTCATTTCCCTTTCTTTGTTATCGAAATTCAACTCGTAACAAACTTGAATTAAACTTACAATACTCCCTTTTTCTACCACCACGAAATCACATTCAGCGTTGTTTTGACTGAAATAGTATATTTCTTTGTGTTTTCGTCGCAAATGAAGATAAACAGCATTTTCAAGTATATGCTCTAAGTTTCGGGTAAAAGTTGTACTTATACTATCTATTAAACCCAGATCGATTGCATACACTTTTCGTGGGTTAACGAGTTGAACTTTATGAGAATAGCTAAATATTGGTACAAAAAATACCAAATACGAATTCTCGAAATACGAAAAATATTCTAAAATTGTAGTAGTCGATTTCACCGAAAGTTGTTGTTTCAACTTTGAGGCTGAAACAAGATTTCCGGTATTTGATATCAATAGCAGTGCTAATTTTTTTAATGAATGTACATCCCTCACACCATACCTGACTGCTATATCACGGTACAAAATATCATCGAATAAGGTTGAAAGCACTTCAGTTTCATTTGTTTTAAGATATTCCGGAAATCCTCCCTTCTGCAAATAAAGTTCTGTGCTTGAATCGTTTGCTGACAAGTTAGAAAAAAGCAGAAATTCTGCATACGAAAATGGAAAAAGCTCTTTTGAAAAATGCCTCCCCGTTAATTTCGTTCCCAATTCTCTGCTTAATAAGGATGCGTTGGAGCCAGTTACAACAACTTTATAACCTTCATCTAATTTCTGACGCACATAGACTTCCCAGCCTTGAATGACTTGAATCTCGTCAAAAAAAAGAATTTTCTTATTTCTTACTAAAATGATTTTATCTACTATCTGAAAGTCAGGTAATTCAAAATTAAAGAGTTTAGAATTATCAAAATTGATATACAAAACTTCGTTTTCATTTTGAAATTTTTGTAGTAAAAGGAGCAAAGTGCTTTTCCCGCATCTTCTTATACCTGAAATGATTAATGCAAACGAATCTGGTATAGATATAGTGGTCAATTCCTCTCTTTCAACCAAAAATTCTTTTCTTGAATTAATAGTCATTTGATAATCTATAACTTGTAGTAATACTTGCTCTTGTATCATTTTATTAAATCTTAATTATAAGCTTTTCAATGGCAAAGATACAATAACTTTCATTACTAACAAACACTATTGTTTATTATCAATGAACAAAGTGCATAATTTTATTCATTTGTTGTTGTAATTCAACACTATAGAAGTGAATAATTTTACTTTTCTTTAATAAAATGCAATACTATTTTCATTAGAGTAATACTTAATGTTTTACCAAATTCACCACTTTTGTAAATTTAGTTGACCATTAAATTTATAACAATAAATTTTTCCATCCAAAAACATACTCTTTTGATAAAAAAACCATTACAAATGGTCAACAGGGTTACTAAAAACCTTGCAACTGTCAACTAATATTTACCCATTACACCCTTATACTTTATTCTTTTGACCCCTTAATTTGAATTTTCCCAAATTATCTTTGCTTATCAACTTTATATATATAATCCAATGAGAAAACATTGTCTCTTCCTTTTATTTATTTCGCTATCTATCTTTACTTTTGCCACAACTTATTACGTTTCACCAACAGGCAGTAACAGTAATGCAGGCACATTGGCCAAACCATTTCAGACCATTACCTTTGCCTATACAAAGGTTGTGGCAGGTGATATTATCTATCTTCGTGCCGGCACTTATCGCGAAGCGGTGGCTTTGGTTAGTAAATCAGGAACTTATAATAAACCCATTACACTTACTGCTTACAATGGCGAAAATGCGATTCTTTCAGGATTGGATGTGAAATCATTGACATGGACAGCAAGTACTAATCCCAATATTTGGGTGGCGAGTTATACCGGAACAAGTTTTGAACAGATGTTTTGTGACGGTAAACCCATGTTGGAAGCACGCTGGCCCAATGTACCCAAGGATGCCAATGGTGATTGGAATTTCTTTTCGCCCGATGTTTGGGCAGCTGTGGATGCAACCGGAAATAGTTACGGCACGGTTAGCGATATGCATTTAGCGCTGACTGGATGGAACATTACCGGAGTCAGAGCAGTGTTGAATGTATCGCACCAGTATTATTGTTGGACACGTACCGTTAGCAGTCACACCGCCAGCACAAGTACTTTTACTTATCCTGCCGATTTGGGAGGGAGTGTATCTGTTACTGATAATTATAACGATGACCGGTACTACCTTGTAGGTCAGAAGGTTTTCTTAGATTCACCTGGCGAATGGTATAACGACACCATTAACCATCAACTCTATTATTATCCGATAAATGCTAAAAATCCTAATACTTCCACTTTAGAAATAAAAACCAGAAATTATGGTTTTAAAGCCGATTTAAATTCTGATTACCTGACCATTGATGGTATTACGTTTTTTGGAACCGCTTTCTCTTTCGGAAAATCATATCCTTCGAGAAGCAACGGGATAACATTCAAAAACAATCAGGTATTGTATTCCTCCTGGACAGACAACCTGAATTTGTCATCTACCGATCCAAATTACTCATTAAATTTAGATAAGAATTACTCATTTATTCAGGCTGACACAGTCAAAGTAATTAACAACACTTTTGCTTATGGTGCATTGGAAGCAGTACTTGTAAATGGATACGGGAACCTGATAGAAAATAATGTGTTGCATGATTTTGATATCAGTTCTTCGCTGGTTTATCCGGTGATGGAAGTGAGCAGAAACTGGGCAGCTTATGTTGGTTGTGGAGGTAATGTAACGGTTCGTTACAATACCTTTTACAACAGTGGAGGTATACACTTAGAGATTGGACAAGGTGGAAACGATGTAAGCTTGAACAAATGTTACAATGCATTTCGTGCCTGTTGGGGTGGAAATAAAGACCATTCGGCCATTTACACCAATTCAATTTATTGTGATGGAACTCGCATTCACCACAACTGGATTTATGACTCATTTGCAGGTACTCCTCCTTTGCCCTGGGGTGGTGGAATGGCCATCCGTGGCGATGACAGTTCGGTTGGGTTAACTATCGATCACAATGTGGGTTGGAATATCGGCAGTACCGGAATAGAGTTAAAAAACGTGGCTTCACCAACTGCGGCTCAGGCAAACAAAGTGTACAATAATACGTTTTTCCAACACAGCAGGAATAATACCATTAAAAGTGCAATGATTATTCGTACTGCACTTACCAATGAAAATATGTATAGTTCAGTTGTTAATAATATGGCTCAAACAATTTATGGTGATTGGAATGCGGCTGTACTTGGTACAGTAGCCACAAAGAGCAATAATTCAACTGGTACTGTGCCGGATGCATTGATGCAAGATACTACGAACTATGACTTCAGACCAAAAACAACTGCAACTGCTGTGTATAACAAAGGTGCGGTTGTGGCAGGGTTTACAACCAGTGTATTTGGTTCAGCTCCCGATATTGGTGCTTATGAACGGGGTGACAGTATTTACTGGATTCCGGGTCAACGGGTGGCAAAAGCCAGCTTCCCCATTGTGCCGAATGCAATGGTGAGTGTTCCATTAACCAGGGATGTACTGATGTGGTTGCAGGGATACAATGCTGTTGCTCATCAGGTGTATTTCGGAACAAATATTGTTGCTGTAAGTAATGCTACCACAAGTAGTGCCGAATATAAAGGCATACTGAAAGGAAACAGAAATGTCTATACTTTACCTGCATTATCCAGTGGCATTAGTTATTTCTGGCGGATTGATGCTGTATTGGCTGATAATACTGTGACAAAAGGAAATGTATGGAGTTTTTCAACCGGTTCATCTATCGTTACTAATATACAGGATACAACAGACTTAAATCAATTGAGTGTTTTCCCAAATCCGGCAACTGATATGCTAAATATTTATTCGGCAGGATCTAATCTACGTCAAGTTGAAATTTATGACCTCAGCGGTAGTATGATTAAAAAAATGGATGTAAGTTCCGATAAGCTTCAAATACCAGTTTCGGACTTAAAAAGTGGAATGTATATAGTAAAAATAGTTACTGAGAAAAACAACTGCGTAAAACAATTTGTGAAAAGATAAATTGATTGTTGAATTAAACTTTAACAAAGTCCCCTTTCGGGAGATTAGGGGGGCTTCCTAACTAATATTTACCCATCTATCCCCATGTTTTTATTCAATTGTCCCTTTGTGAGATAAATTAAAATATTTTCTTTGTACCATAAAAATTTCAACCATTAATTCAAATAAAATACTTATGAAAAAAATGAACTACTTCAAATCTATTTTAGTGGCTCTTAGCGTAGCCTTATCTTTCACAACCGTTTCTGCTCAAAAACTTATTGCCGGTTGGGATTTTCAGACTACCAGCATTGGAGGCACAGCAATTGTTCCTACCAAGGACATGCAAAATTTTTCTCAAACCGTATATGTCGCCAATTTTGGCAGTGGAACACTTTATTTGGATGGAACGTATGGTTCGGGATCCTATAAAGTATGGAGTATTACCAGTAATAACGGTGTTGGCGATTGGCCAAATGCTGGTGATGGATTTTCAGAAGAACAAAAAAACCCTGCAGCATTGGCTATTGGAAAATCTGTGAATAACGGAAAATCAATAGTATTCAAATTTTCCATGAAAGATTTTAAAAATCTCGCTATTTCCTATGCTACATTAGTGGCTCCTAACGGATTTAATTCGCAAACATGGGCTTTCAGTAAAGATGGCAAAATCTGGGTTGATTGCAGCTCTACAACTTTAGATGAACGTAATGTATTTAAACTTGTAAAAGTACCTGCAATTTCACCTTTAGATAATGTTTCGGAAGCTTTTTTCAAAATCACCTTAAATGGGGCTACTACCGAAGATGGTACCAGTCAGGTACGTTTCGACAATATTAAATTTAAAGCTACATCAATTAAATAAATGACTATAAACATAAATTATTAAATATTGAAATTATGAAAACAAAAAAATTACACAATTCATTTTCAAAGGCTTCGGTGATTAGAACTATTGCCTTCTTTGTGCTGTTTGCCAGCTTAATCACTAACTCACTTAGTGCAAAAGATGCATTTATCTGGAATGGCAATACCAGCAACGATTGGGCAACAACCACAAACTGGACTATTACCAGAGGAACGGTTCCGGGTACAAGTACCTATCCAGGTGAAGTCGGAGCAACAGACTCTGTTGTTGTTTCAAACGGTGGAACACCATCGTTAGCTTCCGGTTCTCTTACGATCTCTACCTTAACTGTAAGTAACGCAACAGGTGCTTCTTCAGGTTCAACTTTAACTATTAGCAACGGAGCAACGTTGGCGGTTAGCGGAATAGGAACTACAGTTATTCCTACAGTTTTATTGAAAGGTGGTAATATCGTAAATAATGGAGCACTCAACATAACCTCATCTGCAACCGGTGTAGGATATGGTATTATTTGTTCTACACCGGTTGTAGCACCGGGTTCTGCAACAACCTATTCATATTCGGGTTCCGGCAGTTTAAGTATTAACACTTCGACAGGTACTGGTTGTTCTGTTGCCTTTAATGGCACCAATGCCAATTCTACCTATAAAATAGCATTTCCAAGTGCCACAACATTAACATTAAAAGCAAATGCAGCTGCATTAAGCGTTGCCTCGAATACAACCAGTCCGGTTCTTATTAGTGGCAAAGGTTTCACATTAGGAAGTTCAGGTAGTGGTGTAGCAGCTGGTATTTTAACGCAAAATGGAAACGGAACCAACGTTACTATTGATGCCGGTACGACATTAACACTATATTCGCTTACAGGAAATACTGCTAAAGCGGTTTATCTTTATTTCTCAGCAGCAGGTGGTGGTTCATTTACGAATAACGGTACTATCAATATTAATGGACCGATTGCTGGATGTATTAACTTGACAAACTCAGCAGGAACGGGTTCAAATAACCTTTCTTTTATCAATAACGGGACTATCAGTGCAAATGTTGCTATATCTAGTACTTATTCAGGGGTTATGAATATCGTTAATGGAGCTGCTACATATGGAGCAAATACAAATGCAATATCTAATACAGGTACAATGACTTTGGTGAATACCAGTGCAGCTGCTAACACAGGTTACTGTTTATATCATGGTAACGGTGCTATAACCGGAGGTCCATTTTCGTCAACAATTACCAATAGTGGAACATTTGAGTTGAATGGTACACTAACAAGTACCGGAGGTGTAGCAGGAAGACTTACTATTAACAATACCGGAACTTTTATTCTTAATCTTCCTTCAACAGGGACTTCTTGTTTAGATAAGACAATTTTTAATAACAACAGTGGCGGTACGTTGGATTGTAAAACGGCAACTATTAGCTCTGGAACAGGCTATGTGGTAACCCTAAACACGGGATCTACACTCAAAACAGCGAGTTTAACATCATATTCTTTGAGCGGCAGCGGTGCGGTACAAAACACTGGTGTTAGTTATGTTCTTTATGGTGCTGCAGCTCAAACAACCGGAACGTATATACCAGCCAGCATAAGTAATTTAACAGTAAACAATCCATCTGGTGTGTCATTGAATTCATCAGTTACAGTGAACGGTACACTCACGCTAACTGCCGGTGCATTTACTATTGGCACAAACACATTAACATTAAACGGATTAGTTGCTAATAATGGCGGAACACTGACTCATTATTCAAAAGGATCTCTTGTCTTTAGTGGGTCATCAACTCAAAATTTCCCTTCATTGACAAATAACAAATGTAAATTAATTACATTAAACAATGCAACCGGTGTAAGCTTAAATACAGGTATTAGCATTGACAGTACGTTGACACTAACAAGCGGTAAACTAAGTCTTGAAGCATACGATTTGACCATTGGTACAAAAGGGTCTATTGCCGGAGCTTCTTCAACGAACTATATTGTAACTGATGGCACGGGTAAACTAAATCAAAATGTAGGTTCTGCATCTACAATGCTATTCCCAGTGGGAGCTTCTGTAAGCAGTTACGACCCAGTAAATGTAACCCCCACTACAGGCACTTTATTCGGGGTAAGAGCATATACTACATTATCAGGTACACCGGCTTACGGTGTTAGATATAACCCTAAAGAATGGGATATTACTCCTGCTGTAGCCTCCTCAACGGTAATTGCATTGACACCATCGAACTTGGTTGAATCTGTTTCAAGTCCTGTAATAGGTCACTATGTGAATGGTGCTTATGTAAACAATGCCGCTGTAACTGTAAATTCCGGAACTTTCACAGGCACATTCGACACCTTCTCTCCTTTTGTAACAGGTGCAAATGTGGATGTTACCGGTATTCAGAGTGGCAATAAAAGCGTAAAATCTACCATCTACGCTGCAAATGGAACTATCAATATTGATAATTCAATAGGAAAAACGATCAATATTTATTCAGTTACAGGCAGTAAAATTCGTACAATAATCAGTAATTCCAATAACTCGACTATTGCAATTGGAAAAGGAATCTATTTTATCAACGTTGATACTAACACTCAAAAAGTTGTAGTTCAATAAGTTATTTCACATTAAAAACAAGAGTAAAACATTAAAAACAATCTCTCTCAGCTAAATGTTATCATTTTCTGAGAGAGATTATAACCAAATAAACAATTAATCATCTAAAAATTCATAGTATGAAAACACTTACTACTTTAAAAACATTATTGGTGGCTCTTTGTGTAGCCACATCATTCTCAACACTATCTGCACAGCAGACTCTTGTGGCAGGTTGGGATTTTCAGACTCCTAATACAACAACCGGCGCAGTTGCTATTACAAATTCGTCGAGTACACCACCTACACCAACAATGTTTCCCTCTAATTTTGGAACCGGTTATCTGTTTTTAGACGGCACCAATGGTTCAAGTTCGTTTTTGGTGCCATATGGTGAAATTAGTGGAACAACAGGTGTAAATTACAATACTATTACTGGTGATGGTTTTAGTACTGTAGTAACCAGTCCGGCAGCATTACTTATTTCTCATAAAACAGTAGCCAGCCCTGCAAGCGATACAAACGGTAAATCGATCGTGTTCAAATTCTCAATGACCGGTTACGATTACGTAGATATTTCCTATGCAATTTTCAGGCATGCAACCTCAACTGATAATGGTTCATTTACAACTACAGCGTGGTCGTACAGCACCGATGGTGTAAACTTTACTTCAATTGAAAACTATGATATTTCAGTATTATACCAAGCACCAAATTATTACGGTGGAAAACTGGTTTCAATACCTACTGATGGCTCACATCTACCTGCTTTGGCTAATGCAGCTATAGCCTATTTAAAGATGACTGTTAGTGGGGCTACCGGAACAACTGCATATGATAATATTAGATTTGATAATGTAAAAATTAAAGCTGCCAAAGCATTTTCAGTAGCTCCTACAATTACTTTCCCTGTAACTACAGTTACTAAAAATTTGAGTGATGCCTCCTTTACTGAAAAAGCAAGCAGTAATTCAGGCGGAGCAATAACTTATAGTAGTGACAATACTGTTGTTGCAACGGTTGATGCTTCTTCCGGTGCAGTTACAATTGTAGGTGCAGGTGTTGCAAATATTACTGCAACAGTGGCTCAATCTACAATTTATGCAGCTGGCACAAAATCCTACGTTTTAACTGTGGGAACTTCTGCTGTAAATGCTGTTCAGGACAACTCATATAGTGTTTATTCAAACAAAACTGCTGTACTAATTAAAACAGTCGCATCTTATCCTTATGAAATCATTTCAGCCAACGGACAGATGATTGCAAAAGGAATTGCACTGGTGGGTGAGAATAATATAAATGTTGCGACAAAAGGCTTGTTATTTGTTAAGGTCAATGGACATGTAACGAAAATTATTCAGTAAACTATATTCGATTTAAAAACAAAACTTTAATTTTTTCAGGATAATTAGGGTTTTAATATAGCTATTCAAATTATATTTATTAAAAGTTGAGTCTCAGGTAATTGGTATTTTAAGGAAAGAGGGGATGTTTGGATTTTCAAACATCCCTTCTTTGCCTGAATCTGAAAATTATGTTTCAAATCTGTTTACGGAAAAATTTATTAAATTTGCCATTAATATATAGTCTATGAAAAAGTTCCTGATTGTACTTTGTCTCTTGCTGATTTCATATGTTTTCGGTACGGTCTATTCGCAACAACGATTGGACTTTAACTACATTGGTGGAAAAGAAGGTCTGACTGAAAATGTGGTCAATGACATTGTACAGGATAAAAACGGATTTATCTGGTTGGCAACCAACGATGGTTTGAATCGCTACGATGGCTATAATATGATTTATTTTCGTTACGACCCGTCGAAAACCAATAGTTTGAGCAGCAACGTACTCACTTCTTTGAAAGTGGATAAAAACGGGATGTTGTGGATTGGTACCAGCGATGGTGGGTTAAATAAATATGATCCGGAGAATAACACTTTTATTCGATTTCAGAATAATCCAACTGATGCAACGACGATTGCATCAGGAATGATTGATAATATTGAAGAAGATAACGATGGAAATATCTGGCTCAACATCCGAAATAAAGGCATTGATCGCTTGGTGATAAATGATTCAAAAACACAATTCATTCATTACAACACACATAATCTTGGAAATAATTATGTTCCGGTTTTAAAAAGCAACACTACTACAGGAATGTCAAAAAGCACATTGGGAGGCATTTGGGTATGTTCGGAAAAAGGTATTCAACGAATTACTGCCGACCAAATAAAAGTAGACAATCTAATCGGCTGGGGACAAAATGCATCGATACCTGCAAAAAACATCATAGAATCGCCCGATAAATCAGTTTGGATAGCTTACGGCAACGGTACTATTATAAATTTTCAGACTCCAACATCTTCCCTAAATTCAGACTTGGCAATTCGTTCCAAACTTTCAGTTGGTCCATTTATTGGTAATGTAACATTGGATATTGATCAGCAAAATGAATTATGGATTGGTAGTGGAAACGGTCTTTTTAAAGCTAATAAAAAGTCAGTTATTAACTACAGTTTTGGTCAGTATCCGTTGAACAATCTTCCCACAAATCGGATTTTATGCACTTTTGTTGACAGGTATAATGTACTTTGGTTGGGAACTTACAACAATGGAGCTTTGAATTTTCCGCTTAATCAACAATTATTCTATATTTTCGATGATTTGATGTTATCACGTGAAGAAAAGTCTAATCCATTTTTTAATAATGCTATTCATTCGGTATGCGAAGATAAATCAGGTGCGCTGTGGATTGGTTCTGAAGGTGGTGGTATTATCCGTATTGGGGAAGGCCTGAATGCTTTTATTGATAAAACAAAAACCGAAAGGTTGAGTGTCGATTTCTTATCAAAGTCCCATAACTCATGGTTATTAGACAATAATATTTATTGCTTATATTTCGATTCGAAACAACGACTGTGGATAGGAAGCAGCGAGGGATTGATTCAACTTAGCTTTAATTCATCGTACAATCCTCGCAAACCGCTTAGTAAGAGTGATTTCAGTGTCAAGTATTTTACACTGAAAGAGTCTGAATTTCAGGTTTTTGGCGAGGGTGCAGTATTTGCATTAGCCGAAGATAAATATGGAACAATTTGGGCAGCTAAATGGAACGGAGGTTTGCACCGCTATTTGGAAAGCGAAAACAGATTTGAGGGCTTTCACCCCAATCCTGCTCAACAAGGATCAATTTCACACAATACTGTGCGGACAATTTTGTTTGAGCCCAATGGTGAAGCATGGATTGGTACTGCCGGTGGTGGATTGAACAAGATGATTTTTCCGGATGGGAATAAAGGAAAACCATATTTCATTTGTTACAAGAACGACCCGGACAACCCTCAGAGTTTAAGTAATAACTACATACTGAACTTGCAAAAGGATAAATCCGGCAATCTGTGGGTTGGTACATTCGGTGGTGGGTTAAATAAATTGATAAAGTCGGATGAAGCGTCACACAAAATAACTTTTAAACGCTACACAATTGAAAATCAATTACCAGGAAACACAATTAAAGGTTTGATGTTCGATCGTGAAAATCGCTTATGGGCGACCACCAACCGCGATTTATTCCGCTTGAATATAGGTTCGGAAAACATAACACAATTAATCAGTTCTTCGCGCTTTAAAATTGATGAATTCAAGGATAATGCTAATTATTTGTTCAAAAATGGATACATGCTTTGGGGTGGAATAAACGGATTGGTCATTTTTTCACCTGAAAAATCGGAAAATAAGAACTCAAATGTCTGTCCGTGCCTGACTAATATCTTTATTGATAATAAACAACTTAACCCCGGCGAAAAAACAGATGGCGATATATTGTTGAAAAAAGCTATTCAGTACACAGATAAAATAGTGTTGCCCTATTACAAAAACACCATTGAATTACAATTTTCGGGCATGGATTTCTCTAACACAAAAGGGATTGTTTACAAATACTACCTTGATGGTTATGATAATAACCCTGTGGTTTCGAATAAGTCCGGTGTTCGGTACACCAAAATCCCGTATGGTTCGTATAAATTTCATTTGAATGCTTCCGTAGATGGTGTGCACTGGTGTGATAATGAGGTTGTGTTACAAATAAGAATATCACCACCTTTTTGGTTGAGTATTTATGCTGTTTTGTTTTATATTATATTTGCTCTTGGAATTGGATATCTTGTTTACCGATTTATTGTTTTCAGATTCAAACTACAAAGTCAAATAAAAATTGAACAGATAAAATCAGAACAAACGGGGAAAATTAATGATTTAAAGTTGCAGTTTTTCACCAATATTTCCCATGAATTACGTACACCGTTAAACTTGATTACAAATCCAATTGACAGCCTTGTTTCTGATCCTGAAATGAACACAGTTCAGCTTAAATTGCTGAAAATGGTACAACATAATACCAACCGTTTACAAAAGTTAATCAATCAATTGCTGGATTTTCGAAAAATTGAATCAGGAGTATTAAGTCTTTCGTTAGTCAAAGCTGATATACTACCCTTTATTCATGATATTTACAGGTCTTTTGACGATGTGGCTAGAAACAAGGCCATCAATTATAGGTTTAGCTGCAGTGAAGCTATGTTGGAATGTGTTTTCGACCCTGATAAGATTGAAAAAATCTTGTATAATTTGCTGTCGAATGCCATAAAATTTACATCGCCCAATGGAATTGTAATACTTACTGTTTCAAAAGAAATTTCTTACACCAACGGTTCCAAAAATAATCCTTCAGAATTTCTTAAAATAGAAGTTTCGGATACAGGTATTGGTATTAAAAAAGAAAATCAGGATAAGATTTTCCAGTATTTTTATCAGACCGAGCAAAACAAACTTGAGAAAAATGTGGGAACAGGAATTGGTTTGGCTTATATCAATAATGTGGTAAAAGTACATCATGGTACAATTACCTTCGAGAGTCAACCGGGTGAAGGGACTAAATTCACGGTGTTGTTACCACTTGATAATGATGTGTATTCAAAATACAGTATTGACGAAAAAACCATTCCTACACAATCAGAAAATCTGGAAATTGATATAAAAGATCTCCGGGATTCGCTCAATGGTGATAAGGCAACTGTTGTGAAAACTAGTACTCATAAAAAAACAGTCTTGATTGTTGACGATAATGAAGAACTGTTGTCGTATCTGAGAATAGAATTATCAAATGAATACAATACTATCACAGCCCTAAATGGGTTAGTCGGTATTGAGAAAGCTAAGGAAAATCTTCCTGATTTGATTATTTCCGATTTGATGATGCCCGAAATGGATGGGATTCAGATGTGTAAAATTCTGAAGACACAACTCGAAACCTGCCATATCCCAATTATTATTCTAACTGCTAAAGCCGATGAAACTTCAGAGAAAGAAGGATTGGAAACTGGTGCGGATGAATATCTGTTGAAACCTATCAAAACCAATTTACTTCGTTTGCGTGTAAGGAATTTGTTGGAAACAAAATCAAAAATTTATGCTCACATTAACCTGAAAGTCGATGCCGTGGAGTTTCAACAGGCTACCCGAACCAAAGATCAGGAATTATTGGATAGAGTGGCCGATAAAATAAAGCAAAGTCTGGATGCAACCGAACTGGACATTATGGAATTAAGCAAAGTGTTGGGAATGAGCCGTTCGGCCTTGTATAAAAGACTCAAACAAATTACCGGTATGTCAACTACCGAGTATGTACGGTTTATTAAGCTGAACGAAGCAGTTCATCTTTTCAAGCAAAACAAGTATTCTATTGAACAGGTAACATTTATGGTCGGATTTTCGGACACCAAATACTTCCGTAAATGCTTCAAACTGGTCTTTGGCTCTTCACCATCCGAATACATCAAAAAAATGAAGGAAGCAGGGGAATAAAATTAGTATAATAAAAATCATTCTTTTTCAAGCAACCATTCAAACACATTTAGGTGGTTTATGCCATTTTGGTTTTGGGGAAACGATTCGGTTGTGAGCAAGTATTTCGGGTAATTATCTTTGATTGCTTCCAATGCGCTAAATTCTCTTTCAGCAGTTTCAGGATTATCTATTTTCCATGATACTTGATAGTATTCAATATCGCCTTTTGAGTCTTTAACAATAAAATCAACTTCTGCATTACGTAATGAACCGGTCCAAACTTTGTAACCTCGTCGAAGTAATTCAAGATAAACCACATTTTCCAGGATATGTCCACGGTCTGTTGTTTTCTCCCTACCAATCAGAATATTCAAAAAACCTAAATCGACCAGATAATATTTTTCCTGTGTCGCCAACTGTTTTTTGCCTTTAATATCGAAGCGATTAACCTGATAAAAGACAAAACTTTCGGTAAGATATTCAATAAACTTTTCTACCGTAGAGTGATGAATTGTCTGATTATCTGCCTTCAATGCTTTGGATATATTACTCGGAGATAGTTGACTGCCAATAGTGCCTGCAAGAAATTTTGCAACATTTCCAAAGGCACGTTTGTCGTAAATAGCATGCCGTTGCATTATGTCTTTTTCTACAATTGTAGCGTAAAGATAGTTGAGATATTCATATACTTTTTCAACCCCCCCTTCGCGAAGTTCCACACCTTTTGGCATGGATGTTTCGTTAACAAAATCGTAGAATAGCAATTCGTAATTTAAGTATTTGTTTGTGGTATCAATTTGTCTTGCTTGTAAAAATTCAAAGAATGAGAAAGGCAGAATGGAAATTTCGATATATCTGCCACTAAGTAAAGTAGCAAGTTCGCTTGATAATAAGTTAGCATTGGAACCTGTGATATAAATATCAGTGTTTTTAGTAACAAACAGTCCATCAACCATTTTCTCAAAATCCTTTATATTTTGTACTTCATCAAGAAAAATATAATTGATTTTGTCGGGTTGTAAAAGCGATTTTATATCAAAATAAATAGAATCCCAAGTTTTGTTCAAATAATTTTCGGGTAATTCAAAATCGTAACATAAGATTTGATTCTGTGCAATTCCCAATTTTATTAACCTATTTCTGTACAATTCGAGCAACACCGATTTGCCTGACCTCCGAAGCCCTGTAACTACTTTTATCATACCTTTTTCCTTGTATGATAATAACTTATCAAGATATTCTTTTCGTTCAACGAGTTCTTTCATCTGTTTGTATTTGATCTTTTAATTGTCAGATGCAACTCACACATAAACATGCCATTGTGTGTCAAAGTCTGTTTGTCGTGTTCGTTTCATGTTGCAAAAATACTACAAATTATCAAAACATGCAAATATTACAAGTTTTGATATTTTTTTGATTTTCAATTATGAGGATATATTTTGGTTGTAATGAAATATATATTCCATTAGTAATGGAATAATGTTTTTCCGGCATTTCAATTTAAGTTTTAATAATCCAAGAAAGTTTTAATAATTCAAAAGAAACAGGGGAATAAATACCCATTTAGCCCCTTTTTTATATTCATTTCTCCCTTTCAAATACTGCTTTTGAGATTAATTTTGCTTCAACAAATTTAATATCAAACATATATGGCAGTTTTAAGAAGTAAGCAGAATCCGATTATTTTACCGGATAATGTAAAACCCTCCAGAGAAGATTTTGAAGTTCACTATGTAATGAATTGCGGTGTTACCGAGTTCGAAGGTGATGTATTGTTGTTACTCCGTGTTGCCGAAACACCTATTAACCGTGACCCGAAAATAGTAAAAGCACCATGGTTCAACGAGGCAAGCGGAAAAGTAGAAGTGGAAACTTTTGATGCAAACGATACCCGTGTCAATTTCAAAGATCCACGTGTTATCGAAGCTCCCTGGCGACGAATTCTCACCACTATTTCTCACCTTCGTGTTGCACGTAGCAAAGACGGTATCAATTTCGTAGTGGAAGAAACTCCGGCTATGTATCCCGCCAACAAATACGAAGAATTCGGTATTGAAGATCCTCGAATTACCAAATTAGGCGACACCTATTATATCAACTACAGTTGCTGCGCCAGCGTTGGCGTAACTACGTGTTTGGCAACCACCAAAGACTTTAAAAACTTCGAGCGTCAGGGCGTAATTTTCACTCCTGATAACAAGGACGTGGCAATTTTCCCTGAAAAAATAAACGGAACCTATCGTGCATTGTGCCGTCCCGCTTCAGCTGAATACAAACGCCGTGAAATCTGGATTTCAGAATCAGACAATTTGCGTTACTGGGGTAACCACAAACAATTGGTATCGGTAAACGAAACCGACTGGGACAATGGTCGTATTGGCTGTAGCGCCGTTCCATTCATGACTGAAAAAGGATGGTTGGAAATTTATCACGCTGCCGATGCAAACGACCGTTACTGTCTGGGTGCATTACTGATGGATAAAGATGACCCGACCAAAATACTCGGAAAATCATTTAAACCATTGATGGAGCCATTGGCTTCGTACGAAAAATGGGGTTTCTATGGACCGGTTATTTTCCTTTGTGGAGTGCTGGTTCACGACCGTACTGTTAAGATTTACTATGGTGCAGCTGACACATCAGTTTGTTATGCAGAAGTAACTCTTGATGACATCTTTGCAGAATTGACCTACTATTAATTGAAGCCCCCTAAATCCCCCGAAGGGGGACTCTAAGAGTTGGTAAAGGTCAATTATTTAAGACATCTCACTAATTATAACTGCCCAAAAGTCCCCCTTCGGGGGATTTAGGGGGCTTTAAATCAAACCTCAAATTATGCTTTCAAAAATCAAGAACGAAATCTCGCATTTCAACTCTTTTCCCCGTAACATGCGGTATCTGCTGATGGCCAATTTAATGTATGCCTTTGTGCTACCGGTCATTGAATTGTTTGTAGGAGCCTATATCGTTTCACCTCCCGATGCAACTAAAATTCTCACTGTAGCCGAAAAACAGGCAAATATTAATTTATACTTGTTTTATCAGTTTGCCGTTTACTTCGGAACACCACTGACTTTTGTCATTAATGGATTCCTGTTGCGAAAAATTAAAGTTTCGTATCTTTATTCATTGGGATTATTGCTGAGTGGTGTTTCAATGACTCTGATGATGTCGTTCAAACATCTCAGTCCGATTGGAGTGGTTTGTGCCGGTTTAATTATGGGAACTTCGTATGGATTTTTCTGGGCTAACCGCGATTATATGTCACTGGATGCAACCACCGACGAATCACGAAATTATTATTTCAGCATCGATACTATTTTCTATACCCTAACCTGGATTATTGTGCCTTCCATTATTGGCTTTGTCATTGCTTTTGGGCCTGAGCATTTACTTTATAATGCTAAATCTGCTTATATCGGTATCACGGTGGCAGTATTTATTCTTTCTACATTGGCTATTTTTATCATCAACAGAGAGAAATATCACAACCCGAAAAGCGAGAAATTTCTTTTTTTCAAATACGATAAACTTTGGCGTAAAATGATTGCCTTTTCCATCACAAAAGGAGTTATGCAAGGTGCTATCATGATCTTTCCTATTCTTCTGATATTATCCATGATTGGAGGAGTTAATATGCTGGGAATCATTGTTTCAGGAGGACAGGTTCTTTCTGCCATTATGCTTTATATTATCGGACGTATTGCCAAACCAAAGCACCGCCTGAAAATTTATATTGTTGCGATAACTTTCTTTACTGTTGCCATTCTTATTCACGGTACATTATATTCAGTACTGGGAGTAATTCTATATAATGTATTGCAATTTATCGCCAAACCGCTCCACGACGTTTCCTATTTCCCTACCGAATTCCGAGTAATTGACATTGTGAGCAAAATTGAAGACAGAAGTGAGTTTTCGTACATTATCAATCATGAAATTTCGCTTTTCTTCGGAAGAATAACTGCCATCCTTCTTGTACTTTTTCTGGCATACGAAATTAATGCAGACTTTGCACTTCGGTTCGGATTGTTCTTTATTGCTGGTATAATGCTTCTATCTGTCTTTATTGGAAAAAGTCTGATTAAGGATTGTGATAAAAAGGAAGATGTTGATTTTGCAGTTGACCTTACGCAAAATGAAGATGAAAAACAAAGAAAAGCTATTTAGCATTGCAATCATCTATATAACCTTATTAGCCAACATTTCGCTTAATTTGACGGCTCAAAATGATGTCAAAGTAAATTCAAATTTGACTTTACAAACTTTTGAATCATACAAAGCTACAGGATATAATCAAGCGCTTCGCCCTCAGTTTCATTTCACTTCACTTAAAAACTGGCTCAACGACCCAAACGGAATGGTCTGGTATGATGGTGAGTACCATCTTTATTTTCAGCACAATCCGACCAATATAAAATGGGAAAACGTATTGGTTTGGGGACATGCGGTAAGTACTGATATGGTTCACTGGAAACAACTGCCTCACGCCATTATTCCTGCTATAAATCATGGAGGAATTTGGTCAGGTACTGCAGCAGTCGACCAGAACAATACGCTTGGTAAACAAATTGGAAATACAAAAACGCTGATTGCTTATTTTACCTATAATGGTGGTCAGTCGGCAGCTTATAGCACCGACAAAGGGCGAAGCTATCAGTTTCTGAATGACGGAAAACCTATTGTTCTTAATCCCGAATACAAAGGTGCACGTGATCCCAAGATTTTTTGGCACGAAGCAAGTAAAAGATGGATTATGGTGCTTTGGGTTAAAATGGTGGAAAATGTAGGACAACCGAATGAAAAACCCGGCAAAGTAAGGTTTTATTCATCCAAAAATCTGATTGACTGGATGCTGACAAGTGAACTCAACCGAAACTGGGCATATGAATGCATGGACTTTGTAGAGCTTCCGGTGGATAGCAATTCCAACAATAAAAAATGGTTGCTTTACGATGCAAGTTTTGATTATGAGATAGGAGAGTTTGATGGTAAAACATTTAGCTCTGACAAGAAATCATTTATCGGCGATTTGGGACCTAATTTTTATGCCGGACAAACATTTAATAACAGCCCCGACAACCGCACAGTAATGATTGCCTGGATGCGTGGTGGTAATGTTTTTCAAAAAGCAGAAATGCCTTTTAGCCAGCAAATGTCATTCCCCACCACCTTCGAACTAAAAACGACTCAAGACGGCATCCGATTGTATCGCTGGCCGGTAAAGGAAATAGAAAAATTATATAAGAAAACCTATAATTTCAATGATTTATCCCTTGAAAAAACAAATCAGAAATTAGCTCAAATTAAAGCAGAATTAATAGATTTGTCAGTTCAATTTGAAACCAAAAGTCCATTGACAATTTCAATTCGCGGACTGGATGTTATTTACGACTGTAAAACCGATTCAATTCACTTCGGGAAAACAAGAATTCACGCTCCGGCTTTTAAGAATAAAGTTAGTCTGCGCATTTTGCTCGACCGCACATCGTTGGAATTGTTTGTGAATAACGGAGCTTCTGTCGCAACTTTTTACGCTGTGCCGAAAGTTGAAAACCAACGAATAATTATTTCCGGAGAAAAAGAAACAAAAATTAATTCGTTAATTATTTATGAGTTGAAATCTGCATGGCACTAAAAATAATAAAACTTATTATGAAAATCTATATTTTAAAATCTATATCTATTGCAGTGTTGTTAGCGTTGATAATCACTGCTCAAGCAAAAGAATACTATGTTTCCCCAAAAGGAAATGACACTAACTCAGGTGCAATAGACTCACCTTTCAAAACCATTCAAAAAGCAGCTGATTTAATGGTTGATGGCGACGTGTGTTTTATTCGCGAAGGTATTTATCACGAAACTGTTTCTCCAAAAAACTCAGGTACTGAGACTCAACCTATCCGTTTTGAGGCCTGCAAGGGCGAAAATATTATCTTAGACGGGACAAAATTAGTGCAAGGAAAATGGAAAAAATACAAAGGGAGTATTTACATAACTAAAGTAGAAACAGATAAAATTGAACAGTTGTTTGCTGATACGGCGGTAATGATTGAAGCCCGCTGGCCGAATATGAAATCTACCGAAGTTTTCGACCGCTCCAAATGGGCGGCTGTTGATTATGGAAGTAAACACGGTATGATAGTGAGCGAAGCCATTGCTAAAACCGGCATAGATTGGACAGGTGCTCAGGCCTATCTCAACGTGGCGCATCAATGGTGGACCTGGTGCAGACCCATCATTTCGCACAAAGCAGGTTCAAAAGAACTTTTTTACCCAGCCGATTTGGTGGGTTTGTGTAATTATACACCCGAATATCGTAAACCGGATGACTTACTAAATGTCTGGGGTGACGATTATTTCTATCTCTTCGGGAAACTGGAAGCACTGGATGTGGAAAAAGAGTGGTATTTCAATCCTAAAACAAAGGAACTCTACTTCTATGCACCTGAAGGCAAAAATCCCGCAGCATTTAATGTGAGTTATAAAACCGCTGATTATGGATTTTACGCCAAAGACAAGAATTATATATCCATAAATGGTATCAACTTTTTTGCCTGTACTTTTTTGTTAGAAGATTGTAATCATTGTACAATAGCCAATGCCAATCTGAAATTTCCAAGCTATGCGCGCACCATTACCGAATACGATCAGGAACGAAAAGAATCTGTTTTCAGTAAAATTGTGGGTGATTACAACAAAGTGAATCATGTTTCCATTTCGTTCACTAATAATTTGGGCTTAATGACTATGGGCAATTACAATGAAGTGACCAACAGCATTATTCATGATGTGAACTACTCCGGAACGCTTATTTATCCGGCTTTGCAGCTGTCTGCCAGTCCGCATCTGGGTGTAAACTGGTTTAATACCATTCAATACCCACCAACACCCCGTACACCCGAAAACAGCGATGCCACTTCCTTTGGCAACGTGGCAGGAAACAATACCTTATACAACTGCGGAGGGCCGATTCTGGTATATCATGCAGCTAAAAGTATAGTTGAAAATAACCATATTTACAACGGCGGTTTGGCTTGTAAGGATGTTTCGCTGGTATATGGTTGCTGGCCATTTTCGCACAGCAGTACGGTTCGTTACAACTGGGTACATGGCTGTGTTACCGAAGATTACCACAGCAAAGAGAAATTGGGTGGTCTTGGAATTCGCTGCGATGATCAATCACGCCACAATATTTTTCATCACAATGTGGTTTGGGATTGCGGTGATATAGGCATCATTGCTAAAGGCGACGATAATATCATTTATAACAATACCGTTTTCAATTGTCGGAGTTCGATTGAATTACCTCAAAAGGAAGAACCCCTGAAAGTATGGGCGGTGCAATGGCCACGATTGTTGAATGAAAATAAAAATACCAGAGCTTTCAATAATTTGATTAACAATATCCGCGGTTCGCGAAATCCAAAAGATACTTTGGCTACAAATGACAAACTATTCAATAACTATATTACTCAAAAACCTTATCCATTAAAAGATATTACAAAATGTGATTTTCGTCCGTTGGAGTTTTCCGATATTGTTGACAAAGGTGTTATTATGCCCTATGCCGAAAATAAGTTTACAGGTAAATTACCTGATATGGGAGCTTATGAGTCTAATGGTGAAAATTGGATTCCCGGTGCAAAATGTAGTGAAAATAATAGTTGGATGAAGCCCCTTGTAAAAAACTAGATAATTGTTTTTTTGAATATCTGCAATTCTTCCGTTGATGGGGAATTGCAGTTTTTTTTATCAGTGACAATACCTTCAATTTTTTTTTTATCAATCAATTATATGACTTTCCTTCGGGCTGAGAAAATATAATTGTACAAGTAATGCTATGAAGATCAGAATGGCTAACATGGCAAAATCATGTCCCAGCTTCCCCGAATCGGATGATTTACCCAATAAATTTGTAATAAAAGCACCCGCAAAAACACCAGTCATATTCATTATGCCATAAGCGGTAGCTCTGTGTTTTGCAGATACAAACTGACACAATATGGGCATATTATTGGCATCGAACATTCCAAATCCTATTCCAAAACATACTGCGGCACCAATAACACTTATAAAACCTGTTCCATAGCCTAAGAGTAATAGTGATGGTATGGTAAGACCTAAACCTATTGCTCCTGTATAAACCCTTCCTTTAATATTTTTCTGTACCCATTTGTCGGATAATATACCGCCAAAAACGACTCCGATAAACGATGAAAGAGCAATGCTAATGGTTGATAACGGACCAGCTTGTGACATAGGTAAATGTAAACTTTCCGAGAAAAGCGTTGGGAGCCAGTTTTTTGTTGCCCAGCCTGGAATGCTGGGAGCCGAAAAATAGAATAGGATGACCCAGAATGAAAAATTTGAAAATAACAGACCGAGCACTTGTAGTGGATTGTTTTTACGATTGGATTTTTCTAACGTCAACTTGTCGATAGGTTTATGACCGCTTTTCTCTTTTAAAAAGAAAAACAACACCATGGCGTATGTTACGCCAATAATACCAAACCAGTGAAAGGTGGTTTGCCAACTAAATGATGCTGCAATAGTTGCTCCAAAACCTCCGATTGCTTGCCCGACATATAAACCTGTCATGTGAATTCCGATGGCCAAAGAACGGGTTTTGTCTGAATGATAATCGGCAATTAATGATAATCCGGCAGGGATGTAGATAGCTTCACTGATTCCCATCAAAGCACGCAACCAATATATCTGATTAAAGGTGGTGGCAAGTCCCATTCCGTATGTTACCGATGACCATACAAACAAACTGCCCACAATTAACCACTTTCGGTTCACTCTGTCTGCTATCATCCCCGACAAAGGGCTCATGAAACCGTAAATCCAAAGAAAGACAGCCATTAATTGCCCAAAAAAGACAGCTGATTCCAACTCCGAAATATCTATCATCATGGCAGATTTCATTGTAGAGAGCATTTGCCTGTCCATGTAATTCAGAAGAGCAACCATCCAAAGTAAGCCCACAACTACCCAGGGATATATTTTATCTTTTCTCATAGTTTTTTTTTACTGATTGTCAGACTTATATGTAATGCAAACAGAAAGTCATTAATTTATCAACCTGATTTACCTGGCAGTTTTCCATTTATAAAATAAATTAACGACTATATTCTGTTTGCATTTATTTGTTACAGTATTCACTAAAGTTCATATCCTTCAGAAGGCTTTGTAGTTGCAATTCTTCATCGTGTGTAAGATTTACAACCGGCATGCGGTGTTTGCCCATATTAAATCCAATGTTTCTCATATAAGCCTTACCACATCCACCTCCAAACTTTTCTAAAAGTTGAATAAATTGAATGGCTTTTAATTGCAATTGAGCAGCTTCTTCAATTTTTTGCTCGTTGAATAGTTGAATAATTCTCAAATACAGGGGCGTTAAATACCCGTAGGTGCTCCCTACAGCACTTGTAGCTCCTATTGAAAGTGCCGGTAAAAGCATTTCATCCCTTCCCCAAAGAATATTGTATTTTTTGTTTTTAAAATTAAGACACAATTGATAATCCATCATATTTTCATGTGTGAATTTAATTCCGGCAAAATTAGGAATTGTTTCATCCACTATTTCAAGAAGTTTAATCATTGGAAAATTAACCCCGGTAAAAACTGGTATGTTATAATAATAAAAAGGCATTTCAGGAACAACATCGGCTATCTCTTTGCAAAATTGAGCTAAAGTATTCACATTGTTTGGCTTGAAATAATAAGGTGCAGTAACCGATACAGCATCTAAATCACACTTTTGGGCATAAATGGCAAGCTCCTGACATTCCTTAATACTTGTTCCTCCTAAAAATGCAATTATTTTAAACCCGGGTTCTTTGTAGTTTGACCACTCTTTAAATAAGATTTTCTTTTCGACCACAGAAAGTGCAGAACTTTCGCCGGTTGTTCCACAAATAAAAACACCTGACAAACCATTCCGTTTATACATAGCCTGTTGTTCTTCGATAATACTCAGGTTAAGTTCATCATTTTCATCAAATGCGGTAAAGGGTGCCGCAATTAGTCCGTTAATTCGTTTTAGTTCTTTCATTTTTTTTAATAATTTTGGTTCAGGTTGCAAAGGTATAAAAAAAATATATATGTACTACATATTAGTAATTATTATATTATAAATAGTTAATAATTAAATTAAATCATTCATTTGATTTAATATGTAGTATATAATATAAAAAATATCCCATATATTTGCACTGAAAAAAGAATTTCAAAAAACTTATTGAATACCGATAAATACTTAAAAATATGCATACACTGGAAACAAATGATAATTCGCTGGTTGAAGTGGCACAAAAAAAAATACTGGAATACATCACCCAACAAGGTTACAAACTGGATTCTCAATTACCTAAAGAAACCGAGTTGGCAGAAATCCTCGGTGTAAGCAGGGTAGTGATACGTGAGGCATTAAGCCGCCTCAGAGCCATTGGGGTATTGGAAACAAAGCGCAAAAAAGGTACTGTACTGATAAGCCCCAAAATTTTTGGGGTATTAAAGGTAATTATTGCCTCAGGTTTGCTTGACAATGATACCCAACGTGATCTGTATGAACTGCGATTAATGCTTGAAATAGGTATGGCTGACTTTGTTTGTGCGAAATGTACGGATACAGACATTCTTAATTTACTGGAAATTGTAAACAGGGAAGAATTAGCAACAACCACCGAAGAATCAATTAATCTTGACATTGAGTTTCATAGCTATTTATATGCTATCACCAAAAACGTAAGTTTATCCGATTTTCACTTTTTACTGCGACGCTTATTTGCTTTGTACTCCCCTCGTAGCAAGGATTATAAGGTAAAGCAAATTATTTCGCACAATGGGCTTATTGAAGTGTTGAGATTAAGAAATCCTGATGCTTTCAGAACCGCCATGCGATTGCATCTGAATACTCAATTTGTTGATCATGATAAAATTGTTGGCACTTCTTCCATCATTCAAAAAAATGAAAACAATCTCATTTCATAATTTCACTAAATTGAAGCCATTAAATCGGTTTCTTTTGCCGTTGATTCTTAATATGGTAATTTTAAATGTTCTTTCCCAGCCGGTTTGTACACAATTCGGAACTATACCTCCAACCAGCACCGGCAAACAATTGGGTATGGCGGGCCCAATCACAGCCATCTTAAACGACAAACTGATAATCATTGGAGGCTCTAATTTTCCTGATGATTATCCCTGGAATAAGGGTAAAAAGAAGTTGCTAAATGAAGTGCATATAGGCTCTCTGACTGAAAAAAATAAGATTGACTGGATTGATGAAAATAACTATACTTTTCCGGTAGCCTTCTTTAATGGACTCTCAGCTACTGTAAATTCTTCAATATTCGTATTTGGCGGAATAACCAACAACGGGATAAACAATATTGTATACAGGATAAAGTTTGATGATAAGAACAGATTAAAATTTGATTCAATTTCAACCCTTCCTGCCAATTTCACTCCCACAGCATGCGGATGGATTGATAACACAATATTGATTCATGGGTACAATATAGTTGAAAATATAATGTATCGATTTGATGTAAATACATACAGCTGGACACCTGAAAAAGGATTGCCCGGAGAAGTCAGAACTGAATCAATTGTATCGGCTATGGCAGGTATACCAGGCAATGAAAAATTTTATTTGTTTGGAGGCAGACATGTAACCGCTACTAAATTATCGATATTCAATGATTGTTGGGTCTATTCGCCTACGAAAAATGAATGGCAGTACGTAGGCGAAATGAAGATTAATAGCACAAAATTGACATTAATGGCAGCTCCTGTCTTGCTGTTGGATGATACAAAACTTGTGTTTTTCGGAGGAGATGACGGCGTGAGTTTCAAAAAAAGATTTGAACTGGAACAACAAATCAAAAACGCTACAGGCAATCAAAAAACACAACTGGAAATGCAATTGCGCGAAGAATTCACATCACACAAGGGTTTCTCGTCCAGTATCCTGGTATTCGACACTCAAAAAAACAGATGGTACAATGCAGGAAGTATTAGCAATGAACTGCTTCCGGTATGCACTTCGGCACTTCGGTGGAGAGATAAAATATTAATCCCGACCGGTGAAATCAAACCGGGCATTCGTTCTGCTAAAGTTTTAGAGATTAAACTTATAGAAAACTAATTCATAGTATGAATGGTGAGGGTTTTACATGGAATGAACCGCTCACTAAATACTATCAACCGTTAACTGCCAACTGGCAACTAATTTTTACCCATTATACCCCCAATATTTATTTTTTTGTCCCTTTATATCATGATTGATGTGTCTATTTTTGCCATCGATAAATACTCAAAAATTCAATATCAAATACTAAATTAATAATTTTAAATTTCAAATCATGAAAACAATCAAACATTTTCTCGTATTGTTTCTCTTAGGATTAGTTTCGACTGCTTGGGCAACCGATGGACAGTTGGTTATGTCAGGTGGAGGTAATGGAACACAGGCAACACCTTACAAAATTGCAAACTCTTCCGATTTAAGAACTTTTAGTACTGCCATAACAAATGGCACTGACCTTTCAGCGTACGTGGAATTAGCTAACAGTTTTACGTACGATAATTCTCCCGCGTTTACAGGAATTGGTACTGGCACAAATTATTTTAAAGGTAGCTTTGATGGGAAAGGATATTACATTTCCGGAATTAATACAGCAAGTCCATTAACCGGAGTTACCGTGTTTGGATTCTTTAATTATGTAGGAAATAGCACAACCACAGTTATAAAAAATTTAACGTTAAGTGGTATAAATTATTCTCTTTCTAATACAGTTAATACAAGTTGCGGTGGTTTAGTTGGTAATATTGTTGGTGCAACTGCAATTGTAACAATTAATAATTGTTACATTCAAGGAAGTATTTCAGTTACTGGGACTCAAACAACTGCAACAACTATTCGGGTTGGAGGTATTGTGGCGAATAACTCTGCATCAGGTGCGACTTTAAATATTACAAATTGCTCAAGTAATGTTGGTATTACAGCTACAAATAATACCACAGGATCAACTACTGCAAGAACAATAAATTGTGGTGGAATACTTGGTGATAATTTAGGTGGTGGAATTTTTAGCATAGTCAATTGCTTTACCAGTAATACCATTTCAGCAACCAGTTTAGGTACTGTTAGTTGTGGAGGAATTTTAGGTAATAATACATCTACGACAACTGCTACAAAAATCTATAATTGTTATTCTACTATGACCATTGATGCTCTTAATGAGTTGAATATTACACCTGTAGCATCCTGGGTATACGCTGCAGGAATTTGTGGTAATGCACAAACTAATGCTAACGCAGAAATTAAAAATTGTATTGCATTAAACACTCATTTGGGATCAAAGTCAGGACATACTACACTAAATACTGCTTTAAAATTAGGGAGAATAATTGCTGGTACTATAAATAGTCTTGCTTCAAATTCAGCCTACACTTCAATTGATTTAAAACAGTATTATGTCTGGTCTGGTACAGTGACTGGTGGTTCCGGTACTTCAGTCAGTTACACAGTAAATAACAGTGCTACGGCTAAAGATGGAGCAACCATGAGTGCTGCTGCTGGTAATACATCAGCTGCAGCTTCTGAAGCGTTGGGTTACCTGACTACTGGGGTTACAACTTATTCATCATACAGTCCAAAATCATGGAGTACCACCGGAGTAACTTATCCGGCATTTGCCAATTCCATTTCATTTGGGACACCTTCCTATACTAAAAATACCGGGGATCCTTCCTTTACACAGACAGCTACTCCAACAGTGCCTGTGGGAGCAATTACGTATGCAAGTAGTGCTCCTACTGTAGCAAGTGTGGATGCCAATACTGGTGCAGTTAGCATTGGAGTGGCAGGTTATGCTACCATCACTGCTACTCAGGCTGCTGCCAGTAATTATGCCGGTGCAACAGCAACTTATACTATTACTGTAAATTCAAGTCTTACACCACCAACTATTGCATTTCCAAATTCGAATGCCGGGGTAAGTAAAAACTACGGAGATGGTAATTTTACAAATACTGCTACTTCTAATTCCAGTGGTGCCATTACCTACAGTAGCGGTACTCCATCTGTAGCTACAGTTAATGCCTCTACCGGTGAAGTTACAATTTTAGCAGCGGGAACAACCACAATCACAGCCAATCAGGCTGCTTCGGGTAGTTATGATGTTGGTGCTGCAAATTACACTTTAACGGTTAATGGTATTGCTCCTACTATCTCATTCAGCAGTTCAAGTATTAATAAAGGATCGAATGAAGCTGATTTTACCCAATCGGCCTCGTCAAATTCCGGTGGTACAATTTCCTATAGTAGTGGAACTCCTGCAGTTGCAACTGTAAATGCATCAACCGGGTTAGTTCATATTGTTGGGGTTGGTTCGACCGTTATTACGGCATCTCAGGCAGCAGCCGGAAATTATAATAGTGCTTCTACAACTTACACACTGACTGTAACCCTTACTTCGGGTGGTGGTGATGGAACAACCAGTGGTACAGCCTTCAAAATTAAAACAAATGCAGATTTGTGGACTATTTCAAATTCAATAACTACCGGTTCAAATTTAACTGCCTTTATTGAATTAGCTAATAATATTACCTACGACACCAATACTCCCTGGACTGGTATTGGTACCTCAGGAAATTACTTTAAAGGATCTTTTGATGGAAAAGGATATTACATTTCCGGAATAAATACCAGCAATGCATATACGGGTGCTTCTACATTCGGATTCTTTAATTATGTAGGGAACGGAACAATAATTAAAAATTTAGAATTACGTAACATCAACTATTCAATATCAAATACCGCTAATACAGCAGTAGGAGGTATTGCAGGGTCTAATCCGGTAGCTGGAACAGTAAGCATTGATAATTGCATAGTGTCAGGTACAATGAATGTAAATGGTACTCAAACAACAAGTACTGGAACAACTGTTCGAGTTGGTGGTTTAGTTGGATCAAATGGTAATGGCTCATTGGCAGCGATTCTTAATATTACAAATAGTACCGCTAACATCAATATTACTACAACAAATAATCAAAGTAGTACTGGTGCCAGAACAATAAACTGTGGAGGCGTTTTGGGCGATGATTTAGGATCAGCACCATTAAACATTATTAACTGCAATTCAAGCGGAGTAATTTCAGCTACAAGTTTGGGAACTGTATGTACTGGTGGTATTTTAGGCATTAATTCTACTACAACAGCACAAGCAACTGCTACAAAAATTTATAATTGTAGCTCTACAATGACGATAGATGTTCTAAACTCATTGAATATTGCAACAAAATATGCATTTGCCGGTGGAATCTGTGGTAACCAACAGGTCAATACAAGTGCTGAAATAAAAAACTGCAATGCACTGAACGCTCATTTGGGTGCCCGTATTGCTTATACTTCATCAGGGCCGCAATTTGTTGGTAGAATATGTGCCAATACTTTAAATGTTTCTGCTTCTAATTCAGCATCTTCAACGATGGAGTTGAAAAGTTATTATAACTGGGCAAATGATATTTTAACGCCAACAGGTTCAACTTCAGTTACATATACAGCTGTAAGTAATTCTTCAGGTAATGATGGATCAGATGTAACTGCATCTACTGCGTTTTCAAATTTGAATTCGTATGTTACGTCAAATCCAACCTTTAACGGAGTTACATTAAAACAATGGCCTGGACTTTCATTTACTAATTCTGTTGAAAATGTAACTTCCGGTAGTCCATCTGGTCAAACTGCAACAAGCAATACTGCCGGTACATTTACATATTCAAGTAGCAATCAGGCTGTGGCTACTGTAAATGCTTCATCAGCGGCTGTTAGTAAGGGTTCTATCGGAAGTTCCGTGATTACTGCAGTTCAACCAGCAATGACCTATAATTCTACAAATTACATGAGTGCTTCCATAGCTTACTTGTTGAACTTTTACACTGCTGCTACTACAGCATCCTTTACAAATTCTTCTTATAGTAAAACTTATGGGAATGATGCATTTACACAAACCTTAACCAGTAATTCGTCTGGTTCAGTAAGCTATTCAAGCAGTAATACGGCAGTAGCAACAGTTAATACTGCTAGTGGTTCAGTAGCTATCGTAGGTGTAGGGTCTACAACTATAACAGCTACACAGGCTGCCACAACTGATTATAGCTATTCAGGAGCCACCGCTTCATATACCGTAAATGTTGGAACGGCCACTCCAACGGTAACACCAACGGTTGGGACTTACACGTACAATGGTACAGCTCAGGGACCAAATACAGCAACCAATACTGGAACTGGTTCTGGGTATACTTTTAGTTATGTTGGAACAGGTGTTACATCGTATCCGGCAAGTGCTACAATGCCAACCAATGCAGGAACTTATACAGTAACAACAACAGTAGCAGCTGATGGAAACTATGCACAAGCAAGTTCAAGTGCTACTCCATTTACAATAGTTTCAAAAGCGTTGACTATTGGTACTCCTTCCATCGCTTCCAAGACCTATAATGGTAGTGCTACTTCAGGCACGGTAACTCCGGGTTCACTTTCTGGATTTGTAGGCTCAGAAACTGTAACCGTATCTTCGGCAGTAGGAACGTACGCGGATGCTAATGTAGGAACGGGCAAAACAGCAACAATTGTTTACATACTTGCTGATGGAACTAATGGTGGTTTAGCAACTAACTACAGTTTAGCAGACGGTTCAGCTACAGGTGATATAATATCAGCTTCGGTAACCGTATCCGCTGATGCCAATCTGTCAAGCTACACTACTTCTTCAGCTACCGATGTAACTGTTTCAGCCGGAACACTTACCGTTGATGCCGATGCCAATGTAAAAACACTGACCGTTGCTCCGAGTGCCAAACTAACCCTTGCTGCCGGAAAAACACTGACCGTTGCAGCTGCATTAACTCTTCAAAGTGATGCCACAGGTACAGCTACCTTTGTTGATAATGGAGGAACTGTTTCTGCAGCTTCTTCAAATGTAGAACAATACCTGACTTCAGGTCGTAACTGGTATGTTTCAAGTCCTGTATCGGGAGCAAAAAGTGATGTGCTTTCTGCAAGTGAATTGCACCCTGTTTATTGGTATGATGAAGTAAATGGAACTTTAGCTCCTTGGCCAACCATTACCAACACTACAACTGATCTTAATGTATTTAGAGGATATGTGGTTAATCCTGCTTCAACCGGAGTAATAACTTTCAGCGGTTCGTTGAATACAGGTGCCAAATCAATTGATGTTACCCGTACTGCCAGTCAGTTAAAGGCAGGATTTAATCTGGTTGGTAATCCTTACCCAAGTTATCTTGACTGGGATGCTGCAACAAAAACAGATTTATTGACTTCAATTTGGTATCGTACCAAAACATCAGGCGATGTATATACATTCGACACCTACAACTCGGCAGGAAAAGTGGCAACTTCAAACGGAGTTAAAGCTATTACAAACCTTATTCCTCCAATGCAGGCATTCTGGGTGCGTGTTGATAAGAGTTTAGGAGCTGTTTCAGGAACTTTTGCTGTCGACAACAGCATGCGTTCACATGCCGATAATGTGTCAAATGGATTCAAATCTAAATCAAGTACTGCAAGTCAACCCTTAGTATGTCTGGAAGTATCGAATGGTTTATCCAGTGATCAGGCATTAGTTTATTTCAATGCCAATGCATCGAACAGTTTTGATAGTTATGACTCACCAAAAATGTCGAATGAGATTGCTTCAATTCCTGAGATTTATACTTTGGCAGGCAGCGAACAGGTAGTAATCAATGGTGTGAATAATCTGAATCAACTGACATTAGGTTTCACTACAGGTCAGTCCGGAAACTTTACAATCAAAGCATCTCAGTTTGCAAACTTTGCAAGTGGCACACAAATCGTTCTTCGTGACAATTTATTGAATTACGAACAGGATTTGGCTATTGCTGATTACAAGTTCTATTCCGATGTAACAGCAAGCAATGAAACCCGCTTCACTGTTCTGTTCAGAACACCTTCTATTGCAACCGGAATTGACCAGAACACAACGGGCAATGTTTGGATTTCGACCAATGCCAATGGTCAGATCATTGTTAACGGAGCAAAAGGCGAAAGTACCGTATTAGTTTACAATGCAGTAGGTCAGAAATTGTTTTCTGAACGTATAACAGCAAGTTCAAAAACTCTGAATACGAAACTTGCTAGTGGAGTTTATATGATAACAGTTACTATCACAGGTAAAACTCTAACGAAAAAAGTAATTATTGATTGATAATTGAGAGAATAAGTAGTTTTATTCAGAAGCCTTAACTGTGTTTTTTTACAATTTCTTTAACCGCCTTCTCCTTTCGGGAGTTGGCGGGAAAGGAGAAATAGAAAAAATAAGAAATCAAAAACCATTTAATACAAATTATTATGAACACAACTAAAAAACAATACTTCGTACCTCAGATTGAGCGTATTGAATTAGACAATGAAATAGCGTTACAATTGGAATCAACACCGCCCAAAGCACCTGGAGAAGCACAATTACAAGCTCCTGAGTATTTTAGTAATGATCCGTTTAAGGTCAATTTGGGGTGATATAAATTTTAGATTGATAATTTTTTTTAAGGTAGGAAAGAATGTTTGAATTGGTCAGACATTCTTTCTGTTTATTAAAGAATAGAGAAGACTGAAATAATGAAATTTAAAATTGTCAATAATTTCTTTTGTTTATGTGATAAGTTTGTATATAATTTACTGATTTCGCATTACAGAATAAAAATTAACTAATAAGTATCGATATTATATCCCCGTATTATTTTCTAAGTTATTGACCAATGACTCCCGATTATTATTTTCCGTTATTTGAAGACATTTTGCATGGCACATTAAATCCTTTGCTGCCGGTCAATGTCGAAAGTTATCGGTATGTTCAAAAATTACAGGAGATGATAGTTGTAATAAGTCAGCAGAAGCCATAGTAGAAAACGCTGTATACCGAACAGTACGTACGGTGGTGTGAGAAGGACAGTGAGCGAATTAATCGCTCACCTACTCGATTTTATATCTGACAACGAACCGCTATTTTTGGTCTGCTTAAAAACTTCCATATTGCTGATTAACAAATTATAAAACTGTATTTTTCAATATTTGGTGCAAGGGATTTGACAATTTAAGTTCAAAACTTATGCACTCAATTAATTTTGAAACTAAAAATCCTCTGGAGTTTTTCAGCAGACTATGTAATAATATCTGTTTCTGTCAAATATACCTATGCAATGATGCATTATTTATAAATATATACCTATGCAATAATACATTATTTATAAATATATACCTATACAATAATACATTATTTATAAATATATACCTATGCAATGATACAAAAATTATAAAAATATACCCATGCAATAGAACAATTATAGAAATATACACTTATCTTTGTCCTTGAATAATAAATCATTATAGTATGTTTGTCAGAATTATAGAATCGGAGTTGGAAAAATGGGCTTTGAATCCGTATCGAAAACCCTTAGTTTTACGTGGAGCCCGTCAGGTTGGTAAAACCACAGTTGTAAATAGATTTGGTGAACAATTTGATAATTATCTGTACATTAATTTAGAGAAGCTTAGTTCAAAGCAATTGATTGAATCGACAGATGACGTTAAAAAACTCTTACCACTACTGTTTCTGTATTGCAACAAAACATGGAAGGTGGGTAAAACGCTACTCTTTATTGATGAAATTCAAACATCATCGCATGCACTTTCGCTACTACGGTATTTCTACGAAGATTCCCCCGAAATTTTTGTCATTGCTGCCGGATCGTTGTTAGAGACAATGCTTGACAAGCATATTTCATTGCCAGTGGGTCGGGTAGAATATATGGCAATTCATCCCTGTTCGTTTATCGAATATCTTACGGCAATTGGCGAAGTTCGCTATGTGGATTTGATAATAAAAGCGGAACTTCCTCATGCATTTCATGACGAAATTTTGCAACAATTTAATTTATACGCGCTTATAGGTGGAATGCCCGAAGTGGTGGCACGATATACAGCAAACAAAGATATTGTGGCACTTTCTAAAATTTACAATCAATTACTGAATGCCTATAAAAATGATGTTGAAAAATATGCCGATAGCAATACGCAAGCCAATGTAATCCGATATATTCTGGAAGAAGGATGGGCTTTTTCGGGTCAAACTATAACTTTAGGTGGATTTGCAGCATCAGCATACAAAGCAAGAGAAACGGGTGAAGCATTCCGAACCTTACACAAAGCCATGTTGCTGGAATTGGTATATCCGACCACCAATGTAATAATGCCGGTGGTCTCCGATCTGAAAAAATCGCCAAAGCTTTTTTGGTTGGATGCTGGATTGGTAAATTATGCTTCTGGGATTCAGAAAGAATACCTACTAAAAAAAGATTTAATAGATACCTGGCGAGGTATGGCTGCTGAACAAATTGTAGCACAAGAGCTTAAAACATTGAGTTTCGATATAGGTTTGAAGCAAAATTACTGGATGCGTAACAAAAGAGGTAGCACTGCTGAAGTTGATTTTGTTATTGTATTTGATGGAAAAATAATTCCGGTTGAAGTAAAGTCAGGGCACAATGCACACCTGAAATCAATTCATCAATTTATGAATGATGCTAGCCACGATATTGCCATTCGGATTTGGTCAGGTAAGTTTAGTGTGGATAGTGTAAAAACGATAAGTGCTAAGGAATTCAGGTTAATTAATCTACCTTTTTATATGATTTCTGCATTGCCGCATTTACTGTCAAAGATGTAAAAATTTAAACAACAACTGTTTTGTCAGCAATTTACTAATTCTACTTTACTAAAATAATAAAAGATATTTGGAAAGTGAACCCATCGGATTCAGATATTTATAGAAAAAGAGGAAACAATAGACATTATATAAGTTCAAGTGTTTTAAGAGTTGAACGCTGATCGAAGATGCCGACTTGACGGCATTACACTGACATAACGGATTTGAAACGGATTTTGTCCCCGATAAATCGGGTAGGATAAAGACTTCGATATTTAAATCAGCACCGATTTATCGGTGATAAAATCCGTTTATTGATCAGTATTTATTTTTTATCAGATGAAATCCGCTAAATCAGCGTTCCATTTCTTTGTTTTGAATACCCACTTCAAACAAAAAATGTTGAGTTGTGGGTATTTTATTTTAGTGCGCCGAGCATGGCGAGTATATTTGACGGTTCAAGTCCGTTATGGGGGCTATCAGTCTTCGGTGTGAGCTCAGTCGAATTCTACTAACCATTAGCTTATCTTAGCTCGGGAAGTCTCACGGACATTCTGAAAAGTGTGGATAACAATTGCTGTGAGAAGTCAGCAGAAGCCATAGTAGAAAAAGCTGTATACCGAACAGTACGTACGGTGGTATGAGAGAGCAGTGAGCGAATTAATCGCTCACTTCCTACTCGATTTCAATTAATGAATCATTTTAAATCCAGCGCACGTAGCAGAAGTCCTGACGATGTGGCAAATCTTCATTTTTAGGGAACATGCGGAAGCCATATTTAAATGACCCTGCTTTATTTAATTGATAATCAATACTAAAGAACATTTTTGACCCTTCAGTTTTTACTAGTTTTAGTTCTTCAACATCATAAAGCGAATCCACATTGTTTTTGCTGAGTTTAGTTGCAACAAGCTCAATACCAATTCCTTTATCATTAATCTCATGAACATCAATTGAAATATTAATAGTATATGTGTCACCTGCTTGTGGATTGTGAGTTAGCTTATCGGGTATATCAACCGACAAAACCTGAATTTTATCCCACCCTTCAGCAATTTTTTCCTTCCAGGCAGCAATTTCTATTGCTTTTTTGTAATTGCCTGCATTCAGAATTGCAGAACGCGATGCAAGTTTACTATAGAAACGATCAATATAATCATCAATCATTCGTTTGGTTGTGAACCGTGGAGTAATTTGAGCAATTGAATTTTTAATATACTGAATCCATTCTGGTGAGTACCCCTTGGAGTTTTTAGCATAATACAACGGAACTATCTCATTCTCAAGCATACTATATATAGTTGCAGCATCTAACTGATCCTGAAATTCCTGAACTTCGTAAGTTCGTTTTTCTGTTAATGCCCAGCCTGCACCTTTTACATAGCCTTCGAGCCACCATCCATCAAGAACAGAGAAGTTTAAAACACCATTCATCTGTGCTTTTTCACCTGAAGTTCCGGATGCTTCAAGAGGTCGTGTTGGTGTATTTAACCAGATATCTACTCCCGAAATAAGTCGCTTTGCCAATCGCATATCGTAGTTTTCGAGGAAAATTACTTTTCCTAGAAACTGCGGCATACGCGAAATTTCTATAATTCGTTTAATTAATCCCTGACCACCTCCATCAGCAGGATGCGCTTTTCCTGTGAAAAGGAATTGTACTGGTTGATGGGGATTATTTACAATTCGTTCCAGTCTTTCCAAATCAGTGAAGAGCAAATGAGCACGTTTATAAGTAGCAAAACGTCGTCCAAAACCGATAATCAGTGCATTTGGATTGATTGATTCCAAAACAGACACAATGCGCGAAGGATCACCCTGGTTTTTGAACCAATTTTCGCGAAATTGCCCCTTAATATAATCTACAAGTTTGTTTTTCAAATGCATACGTGTATGCCATATTTCTTCATCAGGTATTTTATATACAGCTTCCCATATTTTTAGGTTTGATTGGTCGGCATAAAAGGCTTTGGTGAAATACTTTTCGTAAATTGATTTCCAGTCAGATGAAGTCCATGTTGGAAGGTGGACACCATTTGTAACATAACTAACATGCAGTTCTTCTGGGAAATAACCTTTCCAAATAGGATTGAACATTTCCTGCGAAACTTTACCATGCAACCAACTTACACCGTTCACTTCCTGACAAGTGTTACAGGCAAAAGTGCTCATGCTGAATTTTTCATTATGATCTCCGGGGTGCTCACGTCCTATATTGATAAAATCATCCCAACTAATTCCAAGTTTTGATGGAAATTCACTCAGGTATTTTTGGAATAGAGATTCTTCAAAACTATCGTGTCCGGCAGGAACCGGTGTATGAACTGTATAAAGCGAACTGGCACGTACTACTTCTAGTGCCTGATTGAAATTCAGATTTTTATCTGAAACCAAATCAACCAAACGCTGAGCATTAATCAATGCTGCATGACCTTCGTTGCAATGATAAACTTGTTTTTGAATACCTAATTTCTTTAAAGTCAAAATACCTCCGATTCCGAGCAAAAATTCTTGTTTCAATCGGTTTTCCCAATCTCCGCCATAAAGCTGGTGGGTAATCGGACGGTCATAATCGCTGTTCATATCGTTATCTGTATCAAGCAGATACAATGAAATACGTCCTACTGCCACTTTCCACACATGAGCATAAACTGTTCTTCCGGGATAGGGAACTTCAATTATAATGGGTTGTTCGTTTTGATCTTTTACCTGAGTAAGTGGAAGATTGTTGAAATTTTGAGCTTCATAAACTGCTATTTGCTGACCATCAACCGAAAGTGATTGAGTAAAATATCCATAGCGATACAAGAATCCGATAGCAGCCATATCAATATTGCAATCGCTGGCTTCTTTCAAATAATCACCTGCAAGAACACCCAAACCACCAGAATAAATTTTCAGCACCTCAGTCAAACCAAATTCCATGCTAAAATAAGCTATGGATGGAGTTTTAGCATTTTTTTCTACGTTCAGATATGTTTTGAAGTCTTGATAAACTTCATCTACTTTCTTGATAAATTCAACATCATTTCCCATTGAAACCAATTTTTCATACGGAAGTATATTGAGCAATAAAACAGGATTGGAAGATGCTTCAATCCATGCCTCAGCGTCAATCTGACGGAAAAGATTTTTAGCCTTACTATCCCATGTCCACCAAATGTTATGGGCAATTTCGTCTAATTTAGTCAAACTTTCAGGCAAATGCGACTTTACATTTATTTCCTTCAGGTTTGTTTCATTTACGTTGTTTACTTTAATTTTCATAAATTTTAAATGTCTAATTAATAACTAATACCAATTTCGATGTGAGTATAATTATAAGTACTATTTTTAATAAAAATTCAGTGCAAAAATAGTAAAAATGTACGAATTTAAGAAACATTGAATACTTAAACAAGATTTATTAATTTCAAACGATTGCATGCAAAATAAATGAATAATAATAAAACTATTTAAGAAAAGTCAACAAGAAAATTTTCATTTCCCATTTCTTTTTTTCTTACTTTTCAATGCAATAGTGTAGGCTTTTTCGTAGTATTGAATAAAATGCTTCCAAAGTGCTTTTTCGGATATAACAGCTGCCCGTTTTCGTATGTTTTTGACTTCTTCAGCATTAAATCCAGAATATTTATGAATCATTTCGGCAATGTGTTCGGCTACAATAAATCCATTATAATCAGAACGATGAATCACTCCAACTCCTTTCTCAATATCGTGGAGTTTATGTGAAACCCACTGACCAAAACCCGACAAATCAGTTGTGATAGTGGGAACTGAAAATGCAACGCTTTCCAATGGTGTGTAACCCCATGGTTCATAATACGATGGAAAAACCGAAAGATCCATTCCTATTAAAAGGTCATAGTAGGTTTTATTGAAAATACCATCTGAACCATTAAGATATGATGGTGCAAATATTACTTTAACCTTTTCATTAGCCTGATTGGTGAAATGAAACCAATGTATAGCCGACATTACATTATCACCATAATAATCCCACAACTCGTGCGTAGTGAACTTATTCCACGAATTAATATCGGTGCCGGGATGTACTAAAGCCGATGCCAAATCAGTTCTGAAGCCTTTAATATGTGCAGGAACCATTATGAACGCCACAACTTCCCGCTTTAATTCGGGATTATTACTCAAAAGTTTAAGCGACTCCAGAAATGTGTCAATTCCTTTATTTTTGTATTCGTAACGTCCGGCCGTGGAAATAAACAGCGCATTTTCAGCTAATTTATATCCAAGCAGAGTTTCAGTTACATTTTTTAAAACTGCTCTTGCTTCTTTTCGTTTTGAATTGAATAATCTACCTTTAGGCACAAAATCATCTTCAAAACCGTTTGGAGTAATTACATCAGGCTTTTTATCAAGCAGTTGCTCACATTCAATGCCTGTTATTTCACTTACTGTAGTAAAACAGTCCACCACGTGAGCTGCAGTCTTTTCAGTAGAGTGCTTGGAAACCATATTCAACTCATGAGCCATTTGATTACCATTATATTCGTTCAGGTAATCGTAAAGTGGCTTGTGATTTCCGGCAATGGAACGTCCTATGGATGTGGCATGAGTGGTAAAAACCGTAGCAACCGCAGGTAAATTTTGTTTTATATAAAATGCTCCAAATGTGGTCATCCACTCGTTAAAATGAGCTATTACCTGATTGTCTTTGGATAAATTGAAGAAGCGATAATAACTTTCTATTATTATACCCGTAGAATACCCGAACATGGAAGATTCATCGTAATCGCCATAAGCAGCTATCGACTCCACTCCTACTTGTTCCCAAATCTTTCCATAAATTTCATTCTTATGAACCATTAATGGCATGAAATCTACTAACACCGCCAAGGGATTACCGGGTATTTTCCAACGCCCAATCCGTATTTTGAGTTGATATTCTTTTTCGGTGTACTTTTGCCAGTCAGCCAACAACTCTTTATCTTCAACAAAATAGGGATTTTCTTTACCCAACCACACATCCGGACCTATAAAAATTAATTTATCTGAGAAGGACTCAACCAATGTGGCCGCACGGGTTGATAATACGGTATAAATCCCACCAACCATATTGCATACTTCCCAACTTGTTTCAAAGATATATTCGGGGGTCAACTTTTGTGACATTAATTTAATTTTAAAATGATTGCAAAAGTAATACTTTTTTACGGAATTTAAAACTTAACGTAATAGTTGTTGATAAGTTTCTATCAAAAAGATATTAAATGCAATATTTCTGCATCTAAAAAATTATATTATTAATAGGTGGTTAATTGATTATCTGTTATTTACTGATTATCAATCTATTATTGTTATTATATACTTGCGAATGCAATAAATTCGTTTATAGACGAAAAAATGTATTGTTTTTGTAATATATATACATTATCTTTGTCTGCGTAAAAAAAACAAATTATTTATTCACTTCTAAAAAATTAAAAACATGAAGAAAATTACTCTATTATTATCTTTTATTGCTTGTGTATTTATTGTAAATGCACAGAACTTGCTTATAAATCCAAGTTTTGAGACTTGGACTTCAGGTAAACCTGATAGCTGGACAATTACTGCAACTGGTACTGCAACTCAAGCAACTACTACAGCTTCTGGGTTGACAGGAAGCGCATTACAATTTGCTGCAACTTCAACAACAAGTATTAGTCAAATAGTAGTTCCAACTGCTCCAGCTACCACTTTTGACCCTAATAAGACATATACAATTTCTTTATCTTATCTGGCAACTGCAGGCGATGGCACAGATGCTCGAATCTGGTGTGGATTAATAACTAGTGCAGTTGGTGTGTCACCAGCAGTTTATTATGCTGTTCCTACAAACCATGCAGATTCATTATTGTATTACACGAATATTCATGGACCTGGTGGCAACCTTCAACCTGCTACTGGTGTTTCAGGAACCGACTTTAATGGCTATTTATTAGATAACCGTGCTTCAGGTGTTTGGCACACATATTCATGTGATTTTAAATTCCCTGCTGGAATTACTCAATTTTCTTTCATGGTAAGAGGTTATACTGCTTCTACAGTAATTTGGGATAATTTCATTTTTGCAGAAAAAGGGACTATGGGTTTGAATTCACTTCAAGCAGACAACCTAAGTATTTCTTTAGTTGGTAAAAATCTGACAGCAAACAATGCTACTTCATTTGAAGTTTATAATACTTTAGGTGCTAAGGTAAAAGTATCAGAAACTAACACGATGAACGTAAGTGACCTTGCAAATGGTATTTATATCGTTCGCTCAGGTAAATCAACAGCTAAGATCAAGTTGTAATCTGAAAATTCATTTTTATAAGAACCTCTAAAGTCAATGACTTTGGAGGTTTTTTATAGATGTAAAGCTGATTATTTAATTAACTAAAATCCACAGCCAAGAAGAGCAAATTCATAGAATTTGCTCTTCTTGGCTGTATGAATCTAAGGATTATTACAAAAGATATTGTTCGCTGATTGATTTGTGTTCCTGAACACGGGAAATAGTGTCTGCAAACATATCTGCAATAGTGAGTGTTTTTGCTTTTGAACATCGTTCCAAATCAAAAGGAATTGAATCAGTAAATGCAATTTCCTCAAGACCTGAATCCATAACGCGTTGCGAAGCTTCACCTGACATAACACCATGTGAAACAATAGCTCTAACGCTACGTGCTCCTTTTGCCTTCATAATATCAGCTGCTTTACAAAGTGTTCCTGCTGTATCAACCATATCATCTACAATAATCACGTCTTTGCCGTAGACTTCACCAATGATAGTCATTTCGCCCACAACATTGGCTCTTTCACGTGTTTTGTAACAAATAACCATAGGAATACCCAGATATTTGGAATATGAACCGGCGCGCTTTGAACCACCCACATCGGGAGATGCTATAACCGGATTCTTAAGCTTTAATGATTTGATATAAGGGACAAATATTGTTGATGCATATAAATGGTCAACAGGTATATCAAAAAATCCCTGAATTTGGTCAGCATGAAGATCCATTGTAATGATACGATCTACACCTGCTACACCAAGCATATCAGCAATCAGTTTTGCACCAATTGACACACGAGGTTTATCTTTTCTATCCTGACGTGCCCAACCAAAATAGGGTATTACTGCAATGATTTTGTATGCCGAAGCTCTCTTGGCCGCATCTATCATCAACAAAAGTTCAAGTAGATTATCAGCATTCGGAAAAGTAGACTGAATCAGGTAAATGTATTGACCCCGAATAGATTCTTCGTAAGAAACTGCAAATTCACCATCAGAAAAATGCTGAATTTTCATATTTCCCAGTGGACATCCTAGACTTTGACAAATTTTTTCGGCAAGATAACGGCTTTTTGAACCGGAGAAGATTTTGAATTGTGAACTCGTAGCCTGCATGTGGTTGTTAGTATGAAGGTTGAAAATTTTCAACAAAAGTACGGAATAAAATATTAAAAAAGACAATAATTTCCCTTAAATATCTAATGAATATTTATTAGATAAAAATGCAATAATTATTAATCTGTGTCATTAGTCAATTTACAATACAAAATTGAAAATACTGATTAACTCCGCAAACGTTTGAAATAAAATATTGCATATTTTTAAAGATGTTGAAAATGCAACTTATAAATTAGCTGTATTTTTGAATGGTTATAAATAGTGTATGACCTAAAAATCTATTATTCAGGACTCTATGAAATTACATTTTAAAATATCATATTACACATACTGGGGACAGCGTTTACTTGTGTGTGGCAATATTCCGGAATTAGGTAACAATGATGATTCAAAAGCAATCTCACTTAATTTTCAATCACCGGAGAATTGGACAGCAGAGGTTGAAATTAATCGCACTGAGGGTTTCAACCTAACTTACAGGTATATTCTTTTTAATGAACATACCGGGAAATTCGATGAAGAATGGGGAACTGACCGGTTAATTGCACTTGACCCTACAAAAACCGAACATTATTTCTGTATCGATTCATGGAATTCACCTTCAAGCATCGAAAATGTTTTTTTATCTACCCCCTTTCAGGATGTATTATTGAAAAACAAAACAGATATAACGGCTGATATTTCAACAACAGTAAAAAAATACACTCATATTTTAAGTGTAAAAATGCCATTAATCGGCAAAAACGAATCACTTTGTGTAATTGGTGACTGTGAACAATTAGGTAGCTGGTCGACTACAAATCCTGTACTATTGTCTAAAAATGATGATAATCTATGGTTCGTAAAACTTGATTTTAGCAAGGTAAAACATGACGTACATTACAAATATGGTATTTGTGATTCAAAAACAGGACAGTTTCGGTATTTTGAGTCTGGCTCCGATCATGTTGTACCTGTATACAACTCAAAAAAAACGATAGTTCAAAAAACGGATGGATTTGTTCAGGTTGCAAATTATTCATGGAAAGGAGCTGGTGTTGGACTACCTGTTTTCAGCATTCGTACACGAAATAGTTTTGGGGTCGGCGATTTTGGTGATTTGAAATTACTGGTTCAATGGGCTCAAAAAGTTGGTTTAAAATTAATTCAGGTCTTGCCCCTCAACGATACTATAGGAACTCATACAGATGCTGACGTATTACCTTATGCTGCTATATCGGCATTTGCCTTGAATCCGTTATTCCTAAATTTATCTGCGATAGGTAAATTAGCTGATTCAAATCCGTTACAACAGCTTTATAATTCAAAAAAAGAGGAACTGAACAATCTTGAACTTGTTTCATTTCTTGAGGTTATCAATTACAAACTTGAATATGTTCGGGAACTTTACTTGCAACAAAAAGATAAATTTTTGAAAAGTAAAGATTTTAAAGCTTTTTTCAAAAATAATGAATACTGGCTCACACCTTACGCTGTTTACTGTGTTTTACGCGACAGGTTTGGCACTTCCGATTATCGTCAGTGGGAAGATTATGCACATTATGATTCCAAAAAGATTGCAGAATTCTCAGAATCCACGCAAACTCATTTCGATGATATAGCAGTTAATTACTTTATTCAGTATCATTTACATGTACAACTTTCGGATGCAGCTAATTATGCTCATGAACATGGAGTGGTATTGAAAGGTGATATTCCTATCGGGGTAAATCGCAACAGTGTAGATACTTGGGTAAATCCTGAATTGTTCCACATGAATATGCAAGCCGGTGCACCTCCAGACATGTTTGCTGTCAAAGGACAAAATTGGGAACTACCAACTTACAACTGGGAAATGATTGAACGAACAGGTTTCGATTGGTGGAAAAAACGTTTCTCACAAATGTCGAACTATTTTGACACTTTCAGAATTGACCACATTCTTGGATTTTTCCGAATTTGGCAGATACCAACGAATCAAATTGAAGGTATTATGGGTCATTTAAATCCTTCAGTTCCTGTACATATCAATGAATTCTCAGAAAAAGGACTTTGGTTCGACTACAATCGTTATTGTAAGCCCTATATTACAGATTCAATACTTTGGGATTTCTTCGGTGAAGAGACTAATTGGGTGAAAATAAATTGTCTGCAAATTGAAGATGGTTGGAATTACCGACTCAAAGAAGATTATCGCACCCAATTATCTATTGAAAATAAATTTAAAGACGGTCTGATTTCGGAACGTTTAATGTGGGGATTATTTGATTTAATTTCGAATGTACTTTTCTTTGAAGTTGAAGGAAGTAATAACACACAATTCTATCCCCGTTTTGGTCTGCAATCTGTACGTTCATACCGTGATTTGGATAACTATACCAAAGATCGTTTAAATGAAATTTATGTGGATTATTTCTTTAAACGTCAGGATTCAAACTGGTATGATTCTGGTATGGATAAACTTCCGGCACTCAAACGTGCCACCAATATGCTTATTTGTGGGGAAGATTTGGGCATGATGACTGCTTGTGTAACTTCAGTAATGAATAATCTGGGTATTTTGAGTCTAGAAGTCCAACGAGCACCAAAATCGAACAAAATAGAATTTTTTCATCCGGCTGATGCTCCTTATTTATCAGTTGTAACACCTTCGACCCACGACATGAGTACTATACGTGGTTGGTGGGAAGAGGACAGAGCTGTGACTCAACGTTTCTTCAATTCACAACTTGGTCATTGGGGAACAGCACCATATTTCTGTGACTGGTGGATTTGTCGTGATATTTTATTGCAACATCTTTATTCTCCGGCTATGTGGAGTATTTTCCAAATGCAGGATTTGCTAAGTATTTCCGATTCTGTTCGTCGGCAAAATCCACACGAAGAACGAATCAATGTACCTTCCAATTCGATGCATAGCTGGCGATATCGGATGCATCTCAACATGGAAGACTTACTTGAAAAAGACGAATTCAATTCTGAATTGCGCAATTATATTATTCAGTCGGGTAGATAAGCCGAAGCTACGACTGATAGAAGTGTATCGGTGTCGTAAAAAAAACATACCAAAACTTTGTTATATATCCCCTTTGCAGGAACAAAGTTTTGGTATGGTAAAGGGTTTCTGAGTTTTCATTCAAGTATAAATTTATGCATTGGCTTATGTACTTTAACTATACTCAAACTTGTATATTCCTGAAAATAAGCACGTTACAAATGACTGTGCGCAGAATGAGACTCGAACTCACACACCGTAACCGGCACTACCCCCTCAAAGTAGCGTGTCTACCAATTTCACCATCTGCGCCTGAAGTACACTAAACAAAACTATAACTTGCACATCCGTAAATACACAAGTTAATATGAGCGTGTTTTATTTGTATATCAATTAATTAAAACCTATATTAAAATGTAACATTGTTACATAATTAATTTAAACCACAAAGATAGAATAATGTAATTATAGTACAAAGATATTATTATTAAATTTTTGTTATTAATTTCAAGGTTCTGATATAAGGAGGAATGGTTGGAATTTTAAATTGAAACCAAAAAATCTAAAATTTAGTAAGAATTTCTATAGTTATCCTTTATTACTCAACTTATTAAATGTGGTACAAACCTGCTTAGATTGTCTGTAATCAGTGAATTGGTTTCACGTATTCCAATTCCAGCTGCTTCCTGACCAACAACCCAACTTCCGATTAGCGGATAATTGCCTTCAAATTCGGGTAATGTACAAAGTTCCTGATAAATAAAGCCTTCCTCACCATAATCTCCTTTGGTCTCTGAAATCAGGCTGCCATTACTAAAAAGTTGTATATTGGCACCTTCGCGCGATAAAATTGGTTTCTTGGCATAACTGAAACCAAGCGACATTTTATCAAACTCGGTAAACGAAGGCAATAAATTTTCATGTCCTTCATTTAGTTTCCACAAAACGGGTAATATAGCTTTATTAGATAAAATCATTTTCCAGCTAGGTTCAATCCAGAAGGTTTTATTTCTATCAGGGATAATATGATTTCCAAACTCCTCATTCACTAGCCATTCCCAAGGGTATAATTTGAAAATATTTTTAATAGCCGTATCATCTAAATCGCGGAATTCTTTATAGTCACTGTTCCAACCAATATCCATTAAATTGATAAATTTTGTTTCAAGTCCAGCCTGAATGGCGCAATCGCGCATATATTCAGTTGTGGTGAGATCTTCCAGATTATCTTCAACTGCAGAAAAATGCAAAATACTATCGTGAAGATATTCTTTCAGATATTTCCAGTATGCAATCAGCTTTTCGTGAATTGAATTGAACTGGTCGTTTTTGGGGTATTTGTCCTGCAACCAGTACCATTGAACCACTGAGGCTTCAAACAACGATGTTGGTGTATCGGCATTGAATTCGAGCAATTTGGGAATGCCATCTTTGATTGAAAAATCGAAACGACCATAAATTGCCGGAGCATCGTTATTCCAACTATCTTCAATATGGGTAATAAACCAATCGGGAATATGAAAACGACGATAAAGTTTATTGTCAATAACATGTTGTACAGCTTCCAGACACATTTCCCAAAGGTCGTTTGTAGCCTTTTCAATTCGGTCAATTTCGGTTAAGCTAAACTCGTAATACACCGATTCATCCCAATACGTTGTATCTAAGGTATGGAAACCAAATCCAAGTTCTTCAACTTTCTTTTGCCAATCGATACGTGGCGTGGTGGTTCTTCTTTTCATGCCGTTTATCTATGAAGAAACATGAAACGTACTACTGCCAAAACCACCCCGAACTGTTGCGCTTTTAAATGAGCTATGCCCAATGTTCGAACTTTCGTGAATACCTCCGGAGTAATACCCGGCTCGATAATATCCTCCGGGAGTAAATACTCCATACGGACGAAACACGTAAAATCCACCAAAATGTGAATGACCTTCAGTACGTGAATAACCGGCTGTAGTGTCCGAACGCATATAAACCTTTCGGTCGTGGTCTGCTTTATGATTGTTGCACGAAGATAAAGCCGTGGCAACCAAAACCAGTTTTATGATTTTCGATTTCTTCATGTCTATTTTACGGTAAGATACAATTCATAATCCTTTTTCAGGTAAACATCTTTTGTATCTCCCTCTTCATTTTCAGCTTGTTCACTGGTTATTCCCAATCCAGGAATTGTATCACGATGAACGGTAGTTTTTACAAGCACATTATGAGCCCAAACTTTATTTGTACTAATCAGAACATCCAAACTGTCATTTAAATGATCTACCTGGATACTCGTTTCAATTGCTCCGTTTTTTTGAACCTGAGTTACTTTATCTTCATTACAGCCATGGAATACCATTATTGAAAGTGTTAAAAATAGAAAATGAATGATTTTCTTCATATTATCTTAATTTATGGAGTAAAAATACTACCCGCAAAGATTGGAAAAAAAATTGATTTAACGAATAATAATGTATTTATTTTGCTTTCAACTAGAGATTTTCACAAATAATTGGAAATATTTTCCATTCAAACATCTGTAGAATTAATGTTTGTTATTGATAACGAAACTAAAATTGCAGCCCTAACCCTATCATGGTTTGTATGCTGCTGAATTTTTCTGAAAGAATTTCTCCTGAATGAGATCTCCATTAGTTTATTAAAACAGATAACTCATTGTTGCAACAACCCGCTTATTATCTACATTATATGGCGACGAAACTCTACCATCACGTTGGATATTACCAAAAACAGCAGACGAGTAATCGAGCTCCAAACCAAATTTAAGATTCTGTAAATTATAACTGATTTGTGGCGAAATACGGATTAGCCGGTCAATAAGTTGTTGTCCTGAATCATAGAATCCACATCCATAAGCGGTTAATTTCAATCCTTTTCTGTAATCAAATTCTTTCTCAGCACCCAGGTTTTGTGAATAACCTACCAATAATCCCAGCTGTATTTTTGAACCGTAAACTACATTAAACCATGAGTTTAAAGTATTCAGATTTGTATACGACAAAACAGTAACTGAATCAGTTGCATATTTACTAACACCATATCCGCCAATCATACCTAAATCGGTGGTGTTTTGTCCGAGAGTTACCTTGGCTTTTAACTGCAAATTTTTATCGGTGAATTGAGAATAAGCAGCAGCTGTAAATGATGTTAGCTTTTTGACATCCGGTTTTATAGTTTTTACATCAACGCCAACTCCTGAAGTCCAATGAATCGATTTAACTTCAGCTCCCAAAAACAGTTCAGGAATCATGGCATTTTTCATATAAGTGGACGTTGCGCCATTGGGTCCTTGTGATGCAAATTGGGTTTCATAAAGTGCAGATGCAATTAGCGAAAGGTTGTTACTTGCCAAATACTTGAATTTAATTTGAGGACTACGGTTAAATGGTTGAAACGGAGCACCTCCATTTAAAGACAAAACATTAGGTGCAACACTTCCGAAAAGCGGATGCCAGTCCTGACCAATGGTTAGCTCGGTTTTACTCCAGTTTAACTTCATATATGCCAAACGTAAGCGCAAAATAAAAAAAGTAGTACCTGTACCTGCAAAATCTGTTTCGATGCGTGCAGACGATTTAGCTCCAAAAAGTTCAGAGCCAAAGATATCCAGCCCTAGTCGAGTATTTACGCTGATAAGTTCAGCTTGTGGAACTGCATTTTTATCTGTTTCGAAACTTAATTCAATAGGTTTTGGAAAGAAATTAAAAACCCCATCAGTTGACTCTTCACTTTTGCGGGAATTATAAAAGAAATCATTTCGTATAAAACCATAAACTTTAGTTTTTATACCGACATCTTGTGCCGAAACTGAAATAGAAATAACAAAAAAGAAAATCGGGAACAATTTTTTTAAATACATGAATAATAGTTAGTTATTAAAGTGTTTATAAAATTGTCGGATTTCGGGGAATCAGCTAAAATACAAATGTTCAATCAGAATTTTCAAACCTATACCAATTAAAATGATACCTCCAAGAATCTCGACATTAAAATGAAAACGTTTTCCGAAATGGATGCCGATACCCATTCCTACAAATGAAAAAATAAAACTTATGCTGCCTATGATTAATATAGCAATCCAAATAAAAGCAGGATACGGAACAAATATAACTCCGGTTGCCAAAGCGTCGATACTTGTTGCTATTGCCAGCGTGAAAAGTGTGCGCCATTTAAATGGATTTTGAACAATATCACAATCAAGGTTAATTGGTTTAAGTCCTTCAATCAGCATTTTTCCTCCGATAACTCCCAGTAAACCAAAGGCTATCCAATGATCATAGCTGTTCATTTCACGGATAAACGCTTTTCCGGCAAAATAACCTATTAATGGCATTATTGATTGAAACAAACCAAATAAAAAAGCCATTCGGAATGTATTACCGAAATGAAATTTTGGCACACAAATCCCTTTGCTGATTGAAACTGCAAAGCAATCCATGGCTAAACCAATACCGATTATAATTATTGAGAAAATATCCATTTTACAGGAGCAAGAATTTAAAAGCTAAGGAGTAAGAAGAAATAAAAAGTAAGGAATAATAAATAAACAATTTGCTTACCTATTACTCCTTACCTATTGATTCTTAATTTTTATAGCATTGATTTTACCTGATTGTAAACATTTTGGCCTGTAAAACCAAGTTTTTCGTCAAGTATTTTGTATGGTGCAGAATAACCAAATGATTCTAAACCAAATACTTTACCATTTGAACCAACAAGTCCTTCAAGGTTTACAGGAAGACCGGCAGTTAAACCAAAGATTTTAGCTCCTTTAGGTAATACACTTTCCTGATATTCTGCTGATTGACTGCGGAATAATCCTTCTGAAGGTACTGAAACCAAACGAATTTTAATTCCATCGGCACGAAGCAAAGCAGCTCCTTCGTATAAAGTTGATACTTCAGAACCAGAAGCAACCAAAATTACGTCAGGATTACCATCACATTCTACCACGTAACCACCTTTTTCTGCTTGTACAGCATCAATTTTACGACCATTAGCCGAAGGCAAGTCAACGATATTCTGACGGGAAAGAATCAGTGCTGTAGGAGTATGAGTATTTTCCAACGCCATTTTCCAGGCAATGGTTGTTTCTTCCACATCTGCCGGACGTAAAACCAACATAGAATTGTGTCCTTTGTGGTTTTTAAGTTTCTCTAACAAACGGATTTGAGCTTCCTGTTCAACCGGTTCGTGAGTTGGTCCATCTTCACCTACGCGGAACGCATCATGAGTCCAGATAAATTTCACTGGTTGTTCCATCAAAGCAGCCATACGGGCAGCCGGTTTCATATAATCAGAGAAGACAAAGAATGTAGCACAAGCTGGAATTACTCCACCATGCAAACTCATACCGATACAAACACAAGCCATGGTTAATTCAGCCACACCAGCTTGCAGGAATGCACCTGAGAAATCATCTTTTGTAAACGCTTTTGTATTTTTTAAGAAGCCATCGGTTTTGTCAGAATTAGACAAGTCAGCACTCGAAACAACCATATTTTCTACCTGTTTTGCCAGTTCTGCTAAAACAGTTGCAGATGCAGCACGTGTGGCTTGTCCCGGTTTCTGAACCACAGCATCCCAGTTTACTATCGGAGCTTTACCCGAGAAGAAAACTTCCATTTTTTCAGCCAAGGCAGGATTTTCTTTTGCCCATGCAGCTTTTAATGCTTGTTTGTTTGTAACAATTGTTTTTAATTCTTCTGCACGTTTAGCGTACAAAGCCTTTGTTTCAGGGAAAAGAACAAATGGATTTTCAGGATTTCCTCCTAAGTTCTTGATTGATTCTTCGTATGAAGCACCACATTCGCCAAGTGGCATTCCGTGAGTAGCGCACTGACGTTCGAAGTTTGAACCATCTGCTTTCAATGCTCCTTTACCCATAATGGTTTTTCCAATAATGAGAGTCGGCTTCATAGATTCTGCTTTAGCTTCTTTCAAAGCTGTGCGGATTTCAACAGCATCATTGCCATTGATTTCAATTACTTTCCATCCCCATGCTAAATACTTTTGAGCTACATTTTCGCTTGTAACTGCATTGGTTTCTGTTGAAAGCTGAATGTCATTCGAATCATAAAACATTATCAGGTTATTCAATGCCAGATGACCGGCTAAACGACCTGCTCCTTGAGAAATTTCTTCCTGCACACCACCATCAGAAATGAATGTGTAAATGGTTTGGCTCATCACTTCACCGAAACGTGCTTTCAAGAATTTTGCAGCTATTGCAGCACCTACAGCATAGGTATGACCCTGTCCAAGCGGACCAGAAGTGTTTTCAACGCCACGCATAATGTCAACTTCTGGGTGTCCGGGAGTTGGACTTCCCCACTGACGGAATTGTGCCAATTCTTCCATTGTGTATTTGCCTGTGCATGCCAAAACCGAATATAACATAGGAGACATGTGTCCTGGATCGAGGAACATACGGTCACGACCTTCCCATTTCGGATTTTGAGGATCATATTCCAAAAATTCAGAGTAAAGCACATTGATAAAATCTGCTCCTCCCATTGCTCCACCGGGATGACCTGAACGAGCTTTTTCAACAGCGGATGCAGCCAAAACACGAATATTGTCGGCAGCACGGTTTAAATCTTGAATAGAATTCATAATCATTAATTTAGTTAGTTGTTTTATTTTGATAATTAGTAGAATTTAATTGCTTATTTGTTAGAGTTTTCTTTTGGGGCAAAATCTGGAATTTGTAGCCTAAAACATAATTAAACCCCCAGTTATTTTCAGTATTATTTCCATAACCCGGAATGTACCAAGGAGCTATATTTCCTGCAACATCCTGATTTATAAGGCTTCTATTTCTTACACTCCAACCCATAAAAATATTTTTTGTTACTTCTACTCTTACACCTAAAACTATTTCATACCATATTTTAAATGCATTTTGATTAGGATAATTTAACGACTGAGTTACTTTCCAATAATCATCAGTAATTATTGCATTTGAAATACTGTATGGAAAGCTAGACATACCTAATCTTATGCCAGCCAAAAACAGGTTAGTAGTAGGTTTCTCGTCTTTTTTAGGAGATAGCAAATTTATATCAATTCCAATACATTCATACAATCCACTGTTTTTAAAATTAATCTCATTATTGGATGTTTTATTAGCACCACCATATCCAATTTCAAATATCGGAAAAAACTTATGTTTTAAATCTACCTGTGAACTCGCTTCGTATGAAAAAGTCTCACCACCTGAAACTAATGAACTAACAACTGAAGCAATGTCTCCCTGAATTGTTATTCCATTAAATACAGGAATTAAATCGGGTTCTGGTTTTTTAATTTTCTGACCATAACTACCAACCGAAAACATACAAACTATCAAACTACTTATAAATACGAATATTTTCTGCATTCTCAGTTTTAACATCATGGTTAATAATCCGAATAGAAACAATTTTAAAATTATTAGTCGTTAATACTGTATCAATGCTATGCACTATCATACAACCACATTCAAGGGATAAGTACTGATTAATATTCCTATGTAGTACCGTCAGAGTATCTATTACGTTATTAAAAACAACCTCATATTTTGATGTATTCTCGAATTTATGCAATGGCAGATAAATATTGCTCTTTGTCTTTGAATTGTTATAAAGAACAGACTCTGCAATGTATTTATTATTAATAGTGTCGTACTTTAACCCTGTAACTGTAATGCTGTCAATCATCAACGAAGTATTACTAATTGTACCGGTTATTTGATTTTTAGTTATATGATAGAATGTAGCCCCTAGTTGAACATTTTTGTTTTGTCTGCATTGTTCATCTATTGCACAAGATGCAATAACCAAAACACTAATAAAACAGGTTATAAAATGAGTTATTTTCATATTGTTAGTCAGATGATTATAAAAAGCTTCTGACTTCATTTTTTAATTTATCAATGGCTAGTTCAGAAGGTGTTTTATCGCTAGAGCTAAAAATCTGAATTATTCGTTCTGCAAGTTCTGCTGCAGGATTAGCCGGATTACATTGTGCTGCACAGGTATTGACTAATTTAAGTAAGCTTTCATGTGCTCCACGAATATGCATCCAAAGTTCATCACTCACATAAATTTGCTGGGATATATTATGTGAGAATTCATTACGTACAGTTGTAAGGAGTTGACCATGCAATTCTAAATTGGACATTTCAGGTTTGATAGTATTCAATACCAAATTGGCCGGTAACGTTCGTTCTAACACCAATATAAGTCTCTCGTAAGCTCTAAGACGAATAGGAGTTAGTTTTGAAATATTTTCTCTCGTTAATTCAAATTGACGACGTTTTTCCTCGTTTTTCATCATCTTATCTAATAATAAATAAGCTGTCAAAAGCACCAGCAAAGCGGGGATTAGGATTTTGAGTAGTTCTGTTATTTCCATTTTGTCAAACAGGTAATCTGTTTAATTTATTTTTTTAGTCCCTTTTTGCGAAACATTATTTCTATCGGTTGAATTGTAACCAAAAAACCTTTAGGTGTATCCTGCAAATTATTGACAATTAATTCGTAAAAACTTTCAAGAGTTTCAGTTTTGTCAATCATTTCTATTATAACCGGTAATTTCTCTGTCAGTTCCCAAAATCTGGAAGAGTTTATTCGGTTACTTGCACCATATCCCATAATGCCACGATAAACAGTAGCACCACTAATTCCATTTTGTTTTGCAAGCATTACCAAATGCTCATAAATCAATTCCAGACCTATCTTATCTGTGCTGCTGGCATAAATCCGTAGAATACTATTTTCAGATAAATCCATTTCAGAACCAGTTAGTTAGAAGAAAACCAATATAAACAGCACTAAAACCAAGAAATATGCTTAATCCAGTGTAAACCAAAGCTGAAAGTAATTGTCCATTTTGAAAAAGAGTCAAATTTTCATTTGTGAATGATGAAAAGGTAGTAAAACCACCACATATTCCAACCATTAAAAATAATCTCAAAGCGGGTGAAATTATTTCACTTTTTTCAGAGATGCCCGTAATAATTCCAATAAGAAAACTACCAAGTATATTTACAGTAAGAGTACCCATGGGGATGGAAAGTAGATTTCCGTACAGATTTAGTTTTGAAACACCAAACCTGGCAATACTTCCAATAAATCCTCCAACTCCGACTATAAGTAGTTGTTTCATTTTCAAAACATTTAATATATGCCTATCAAATTAGATTTCTTTTTCAATCTGATAATTATTGCGTTCAGTAGAGTTTCTGGCAACAATTTCTGCAATAAAGCCTGCCAGAAACAATTGAGTACCTAGAATCATTGCAAGTATTGATAAGTAAAAATACGGGCTTTCTGTGATTAATGGAGCTCTTACATGTTCAATTATAGCTATAAGTTTATTAACTCCAACTGTAACAACTGCTAAAAATCCAAGAATAAACATTAAACTTCCATACAAACCAAAAAAATGCATTGGTTTTTTTCCAAATTTAGACAAAAACCATAATGTCAAAAGATCCAGATAACCATTCACGAACCGATTTAATCCAAATTTTGTTTCTCCAAACTGACGTTTGCGGTGTTCAACAACCTTTTCACCAATTTTAGTAAATCCTGCATTTTTGGCAAGAAAAGGTATATAACGGTGCATCTCTCCATACACTTCAATATTTTTAACTACTTCATTCCGGTAAGCCTTTAATCCACAATTCATATCATGGAGTTGTAATCCGGTTACTTTACGTGCAGTTGCATTATATATTTTTGAAGGTATATTTTTTGTGAATTTTGAGTCATATCTTTTCTTCTTCCAACCTGAAACCAAATCAAACTGTTCATTTATTATCATTGAAAATAGTTCGGGTATTTCATCTGGACTATCCTGAAGATCGGCATCCATTGTTATGACAACATCGCCTATAGCTGCACGAAAGCCACAATAAAGTGCAGGAGATTTACCATAATTATGGCGAAATTTTATACCTCTGACATTTGCAGATTTTTCTTGAAGTAATTCAATTTCAGTCCATGAATTATCTGTACTACCATCATTGACAAAAATCACTTCATAAGTAAATTTATTATCGAACATTACCCGCTCAATCCACTCAAAAAGTTTGGGGATTGATTCTTCTTCGTTAAACAAAGGCACAATAATTGAAATGTCCATATTTCGTTTGACTGTTTATAATTTAAAGTTAATCGAAAATATTTTTATCCATCTTTACAAAACCTGCAAGAATTAAACTCCAGAATGTAGCTGTAAAAAGACCAGCAAATATATTCAAAAGACTATAAGGAAGAGGTTTAAAAAGTCTCTCAATTACCGAATAAGTTTGATTATCTATATGAATCTTAAGACTTTCATATGTTTTCATTATCACACTTAAAGACAAGTCAAGGAAATCTTTATTTATAAATTGAGTATAAATAAATATAACAATTGATGAAATAATGGTTCCAAATAAATAAAGAACGAAAATATATAAAAAAGCATGAAAAAACTTTATTGAACCACCACATTCGGTATCCCGGAAACGAACAGAAATTCTGTATAAACCAAAAATTATAAAGACAGAAATTAGGAGAGACATGAATACTAAGATTCCATATTTCTGGGTAGATAAAAGAAATTTTGCGGATAGTAATAAACCAAAGAAATGAAAATTCTGCAATGCTGATTTTACGATTCTATTTTGCATGTAACAAGTATTAATTACAAAATGCAAAAGTACAAAAAAAACCGCTATTAATGAAAATTCTTAATTAAATTCATTATAAAAAATGAATATTGTAAAATATATATAACAAAAGAGGCAACTAATAGTTGCCTCTTAAATTAATGTGAAAATAAATTTATACTAAAACCTTTTTTGCTTTCCAGATTCCGAATAAGCCTATTAATGCCAACAAGAAATAAGTACCATTACCAATTGGTAGAGATGGTGATGCCCCAAACGTTGGATCTGCTCCCGGGTGTGTAGCACCGCCTGATCCATTATTATCACCGTTTGCACTTTGCTTAGTTGTAGTTGTTTTAGCATTCGCTTGTGTCGTTAGCACTGAACTACTACTAGAAGTAGTTGTGTTTCCGAGTTTTGTTGATACGGCTACAAATCCACCAATTTTATTATTTACATAATTTGAAGGATTTTTCACTGTAGCACTAAATGTAGAATTTATTCCCATAGTAGGATTTATCTCATTTGATGTATTAAAAATACTTCTTTTTTTGAAACCTGGATTTGTAACATCTAAATTATCAGATTCATATTTATTACTAACTCCATTATTTACTGCTTGTTCATTATTAACTACAATAAACTCACTATTAATATTTGAAGTTTCGTACTGATGTGCGACAGAAATTAGACGCGCATTTTTAATTTTAGCTTTGTAATCAACACCCATAGTTGTCAAAGCTTTATCCGCGACGTTATCTGTTACTCCTTTAAATGAATTTCTTAATGGTGTAAAAGGCAAAGCTAAAATTATACTTGCTACAGTCAGTACACCTATCAAAACAATATTAATACTCTTTTTCATGATTTTTTTTTTTATCTGATTATAAATCGTTGAGTTGCTTTTTCAGTTTCAGTTTCTGATTTTGCGATGTAAACACCAGCTTTCAAATCAGCAGAATTAATTGATTTTACACTATTTGCATTAACTGTGAAATGTTGAACTATTTTTCCAGAAACATTATACAAAACATAGTCAGCAGTGCTATTTGTTAAGTTCTGAACGTATATTAAGTCACCGGAATTAAACATTTTAAGTTTAGAGTCATTTTCAATCGGTGTAGTTCCTGTGGTTTGAGTTACAATTTTAAACCTTTTTGTTACATCGTTGGCTGTTGAAGTAAATGAATACTCTGTACCACTTTGTGTAACATCAATCGTTTTATTTGCTACTAAATCGACTAAATAAATAGTTCCATATTGAGTGCTTGCATTTTCATGATTGAATACCAACTTAAATTGAGTGTCGTTGCCAGGTTGAAGACCGAGGTAGCTTTCATTCATATCATTAACTGCATTAATCTGATAGTTTCCATCATTCTCAATTGAATACAGTTGTGAAACTCCTGACACACCTGGCAATTTTCTACCATCCCAACCATTATCAAAATTTCTGGTACATTCAGGACTGGTAAATATCCACATACAATCTGTGAAATGCGTACCTACTAAATCAATTCTTGTTGCTATTTTATTTGAAGTCAGACTCTTAACACGTTGAACTGCATTATTTTTTATTAATGCTGTACGAGGTATTGTAATTTGACCCGAATTTGTAATTGCTTTTACTAAAAATCCTTGCATTGAAGGTATTTCGCGTAACAAGCCTAAAGTTCCTGCTGTACTTGGAGTTGAAACGGAATACTGTCCAGGTGTTATTGCCAAAGAATACGAAGGAGAAGTTTCACCATGTGAAGTTTCCCATTCATGGTATGTACCTGTATTATATTGATAAATTGCTTTTTCTGTATTTCCATCAAATTGTATAGCTTCAATATCAACTGCAGCTGTATATGGGTTTCCAAAAATATGTTGTCCTCCGAAATAAGCCCCATTTGTTTTTGATAATGTCTGAGTATAGTCAGAATTTAGTAGTGATCCGGCAAACGTATAAATTTTAGGATTTTGTTGCACTAATTCGTAGCCATGATTTTGATCAAGTGTAGATGCTGAAGTTTTATACAGTGATTGACTGCTTCCACCAACAACCCAGGCATCAAGGAAATTTACGCTGCTTTCGTCCCATTGTCTGATAAAACTGGTACTACCTGCATCATTTCCTAACAGACCTGAGAAAGTATTTCCGGCAGTTAAAGTTTTCACCGGAATTCCGAAGAATTGCCATGAATACTTACTTCCTGATGGGTTGGCTAAATTCCAACTTGCTTTTGAGTACATTTCAACGCTTCCTGTAGGACTTCCTGAACCAAAGGTTAGTGACCCGGTAGGAACACCAGCTGCTGACCTTACTATTAATGAAGATGATGTACCACTATTTGTAAGCAAATCTACCACATTTAATGATTGGTTAGTGTTTATAGATAATTTTGGAGTAATACTTGCATGTGCAGCCTTAATCGTCAAATTATTACATTCAGCAGCGTTAGTTACTTCACAATTTCCATCAATGTAAACTAATACAGCAGGATGAAGTGCAGCTGTTGGAACTATGTTATGATCCCATCTGGCAGCGGTGCTCCAGGCTTCAGGTGAAGATACGCCATTTGTATTTGTCCAGGTAGTAGTTGGCCATGGTACAAAAGTAATTGGATTATTAGCTCCTGTTACAGTAGTTAAGTAGTTTTCTGACCATTCAGCTCCATCGAATTCAAAAGCTTGAACTGTATAGGTTCTACCAGGATATAAATTAGTTAAATCAACTGATGAACCAGTACCATAATATACACAAAAATAACCCGATGAACCTAATTCTTCTCCCGGATTACTCCAGTCCTGACTATCGGTGTATCTATACATATCAGAAGGTAAAGTAATTGCACCTGTTCCCTCCTTCATAAATACTGCTCTACTTTCAAGATTCCCGTTTGACCAATTAAGTGTAGCCGTGGTAAAAGTAGGTGATGCTGTTATGTTAAAGGTTTGTATTCCAGGATTTGTTGTAACCGGGATAACATTACTATAATCACTGTAAATCCCCGTATTAAAACTACATAACTTGTAATAATATGTAGTTCCTGGCTCTAAACCTGTAAGGATATCAAAAGACAAAACATTTCCAAGTGCACTTGTTGTTTTTGTTGTAAAAGTTGGATCTGTTGACACATACAGATAATAAGAAGTTGCTCCACTTGCAGCATTCCAATGAGCTGTAAAACCCTGAGTTGTTACATTCGTAGCTGAAACAGCTACCGGAGCTTGTGGTTTTACTGTCAATAATTGTGCTACTGTATCAGCAGGTGCAAAACTTGAATTTCCAGTCTGAATAGCTTTGATATTTGAAGTACCAGCACCAGCTATAGTTAGCGTACTACCACTAATTGTTGCTACACTGGTATTACTAGTGGTATAAGAAACTGTTAACCCACTACTTGCCGTAGCTGTTAAAGCAAATGGCGCATCTCCGTAGGTTTTAGTTGCTAATGCTCCAAATGTTATTGACTGAGCTTCCTTAATAGCTGTGAAGCTAACATCATCAATAGCAAGCGTGTGATTGGCAGGGTCGTTAGCATCTTCCCATCTGAGCATTATTTCTTGCCCTGCTGGTATTTTTACATTAATTTCAATCGTAATTCCGACAGTACGATTGGCTGCTAAATTACCATTTAATACATTTGTACCTACTGCAGAGTGAATTGGACTTGCAAAATATGAATCAGTTGTTATGTAAGCACCTGAAGCCAAAGCCGTTACCTGACTTCCTACTAAATAACTTAATCTGATATATTGAATATTATTATCAGTAGCTTTTCTCCATTGTTCACCTGTCCATGTTACCCTTATTGTACCGATGTTTTTGCCGGTATTGTTATGTAATCTCCAGCCCAAATATCCTTTTGAATTTCCACCGGCCCCGGTAAAAGCATCGCTTGGAAAAAATCCAAGAGCTCTGTCTGATGCACCAGCTGAACCAAATGAATACAAGGATGCTGTTGTATTTCCTCCAACGTTTCCTTTAATTTGGGTTAATGAAGCATTTGCATCGGTGGCAGCATACCATCCGGATAAAGTAGAATTGTCTGACCATAAGGTATAATTAGTTACATCTTGGGTCAAACCATCAAAATTTTGACTAACAGCTGTTCCAATACTACCAAAGTTAGTTTGTCCACTTGCCGATTGCCCAATTAATCCAATAAACGATGCCAGAAGTACCGTCTTTAATACTTGAGTAAATTTTCGTTGTTTCATAGTGTCATTTTTATTTGTTATTTTCCTAAAAACACATGTATTGTTGAAAATGTTTAGTGCTTCAAAACATTTAACGCAACAAAAGTACTAATAATTTGTAATAAATATAATTTCTGGGGTTAAAAAAGATGTTAAAGTTTATATTTCCCACTTATAAATCAATCATATAATTGATTTATATGAAAATTTAATCTATTTTTGCATTAGTGTTACTTCGGTGATGCTCCATGTATGCTCCCATGCTGAATCGTAAAATTACGGTAAATCAATATTCAGAACTACATTCAAAAATTCCTGTTCAAAATTAGGTGTAAAAATACCAGTGCCTAAAGCTGCCTCAATTTCATTTTTGGTCCAAAATCTACCTTCTGAAATCTCAACAGGATCAGGAGAGATAATACCATCGTAAATAGTAAAAAAACAGCTAACGTATTCAGCTTCCTGACTGGAAACAAATTTATAACTTTTGATGAAATTCGGTTCAAAAGTAGTTATTCCCAATTCTTCACTTACTTCACGTTTCAGTGCTTCAGGCAGTTCTTCCCCATAATCAACATGGCCTCCCACTGAAGTATCCCATTTTCCGGGCTGAATGTCTTTATTTATTGCCCGTTTCTGCAAATAAAGTTCTCCTTTAGAATTAAACACATGAAGGTGAACAACTGGATGCAGCCAAAATGTACCTGAATGACATTCCTTACGGGTAGCTTTTCCAATAACTTCACCCGCATCATTAAGTAATGGAAAATATTCTAAAAAACTCATAATCTTTAGCATTTTGAATACAAAGATAAAGAATGGATTATAAAATCAATAGCCTTTCGTGCAAAATTAAAGCCGTTTGAATAGTTTATCTTATCTTTGCAAGCATTTATAAAAGTTTTAAATTCAAAACAAACCGGATAGCTCCTTTGTTTAATAGTTAAAAATGAAAAATAACATCCAACTGTTCTGCTGCATTTTATTCTTGTCAATCTTAACGGGTTGTATTGACAATTCTGCCGAATCACCTTATCCAGACATCTCTTTTACAAAAAAATCAGTAATGAATGTAACAGGACGAGCTTCTGCAGTAGGTTTTGCTATTGACAAAAAAGGATATGTAGCGTTAGGTCGAAGTGGCCGTTATGGACCTGCGTTGAAAGATTGCTGGGAATATGACCCTGAGAATGATAAATGGACACAAAAAGCAGATTTTCCGGGTAAAGCCAGAGTTAAAGCAGTAGGAGTTGGATTGAACGGTAAAGGATATGTAGGTCTCGGTTATGATATTTCGGGTAGTGTGTATGCAAACAAGTATGATTTAAAAGATTTTTGGTGTTTTGATCCAAGTAATACAACAAATCCATGGACACAAAAAGCTGATTTTCCAAGCCCCTACACCGATGCTTGTGTATGTATTGCTTATAAAAATGAAATTTTTATCGGTTGTGGTTTTGATGGTTTTGGATTTAGCCGGTATTTTTGGAAATATAATCCGGATAAAGATGAATGGATTAGTCTGAACATTTCTCCCGGACCTGAACGGGTTGGCGGAACTATGTGTACTGACGGTGAAAGAATTTTTTATGGAACAGGCTATAATACATATAATCAGAATGACTGGTGGGAATATTTCCCTGTTTCTGATAGCTGGAAAAATCTAAAAAGAATGCCCGACACAGGTAGGGAAAATGGCTTATCTGTTTCGATAAAAGACAAAGATTCAATAAATCATTATTTTGTAACTACAGGGCGACATTTTGCCGGTAATTTAACCGGAGGTGGTGTGAAATCAGATATACTTGAGTATGATGCCATACGTAATGTTTGGTATAAAAGAGGTAATATACCAAATGATGGTGGCAGAGAGAATGCGCTGATATTTACAATTAACGGGAAAGGATATATTGGCTTTGGAGAGAATGACAGTAACATACTAAACGACTTTTGGAGTTTTGAACCCTGAAACAAATTTACGACTTATGTATTTACAATTAACAATTACAGGAATAAGATTTCAACGTTTAAGGGTATTATTTGCTTTGTTGATTTTGGTATCAATCTCGGTTAAAGCTCAGAAAGATACTATAAAATATGATTTTTATGATTCCAGATTAGTTTCTAACGGCAAATATGCTCCATTCTGGATGCAAAGTCGAAACTATGGAATTATTTCATCATCACCACAAAGTTCCAATTTAATGTTAGGAATCAGTAAGGATTTAACTGCAAAAAAAAGGTTATTTGATTATGGTTTCAAAGCCGATGTTTTATTACGAATTGACAATTCGAAAACCGAAGCCTATTTTAACGAACTTTTTGCTCAGGCACAATTTTGGGTGTTTGATTTTGTGGTTGGAGCACGTGAAGAACATTTTGGTGTTCAGGATTCCAGCTTGTCTTGCGGGGGATTTTTACTTTCTCAAAATGCACGCCCCATGCCAAAAATAACAGCCGGTATTGAGCATTTTGTGCCGGTACCTCTAACTAATGGATTTTTAGAAATTAAAGGCGCAATAGCACATGGTTGGTTTACTGATAATATTTACATTACGAACCAATTTCTTCATCATAAATATGCTTATTTAAAATTAGGAGGTAAGCTTCCGGTTCATTTGCAATATGGATTAGATCATGTGGCTGAATGGGGTGGAATAACTCCTGGATTTGGACAACAACCAACAGATTTTCATAGTTTTATATCCATATTTCTAGGTGGACGTGGTGGTAAGGATGCAACAATGAACGATCAGTTAAATGTACTTGGGAATCACATTATATCACAAAGTCTACGATTGGATATAGATATTTTAGATTTTAAAATCGGTACTTATTGGCAAAATCTTTCTGAAGATGGTCCTATCCGAATTATTGGAAATACGATGAATACTCCCGATGGACTTTGGGGGCTTTCCATCCGTAATAAGAAATTTTTACCGATGCAGAGTATTCTCTTTGAATACTTTAACTCAACTGACCAATCAGGACCCTTTCATGATAAAGATGGAATTGTTTATGGAGGAACAGATGGATATTTTCAGAATGGTGTTCAAACCGGTTGGAGTTTTTATAATCGAACCATTGGTATTCCCCTAATTTTATCTGCATTTTATAACTCAGATGGGTCTCACCAAACATTGAACAATCGTGTTCAGTCCTTTCATCTGGGAATTGAGGGGGATATCGTGAATTGTCAATACCGTTTCTTGTCTACATTTAGTAAAAATTATGGCACTTACGGTAATTATTTTCCACAAATGCTTGAAAATACTTCATTACTGCTTGAATTAAACAAGAAATTGCCAAAGCTATCAAACATTGAAGCAGGGTGCTCAATTGGGGCTGACTTTGGTAAATTATATGGTAACTCGTTGGGATTTCAGTTATCCCTGCGAAAAAGGGGTGATTTATTTAAGTATTAACAATTTGTACGCGGATAATAAGTCCGATTATTGAACATTTTTCAGTAAATTTGTTGCTCCAAAAAACAGGCATGTTTAGAATAAAAAAAATAGATTCATACATATTCAAGCGCTTTTTCACGCTGTTTTTAATGACTTTCATGATCTGTATTTTAATTTTATTAATGCAGTTTTTATGGAAACATGTGGTTGAATTAGTGGGTAAAGGAATTGGTTGGTCTGTTTTGGCTGAATTCTTCCTCTACGCTACTTTCTCGCTCGTTCCTATGGCTTTACCTTTAGCCATTTTGCTTGCTTCACTCATGACGTTTGGGAATTTGGGTGAGAATTTTGAACTTACGGCAATGAAGGCTGCAGGTATTTCTTTATTCCGCATTATGCGTCCACTGATAATTTTTATTTCCATCGTGTGTGTGGGTGCCTTTTTCTTTGCCAACGACGTTTTGCCTGTCACACAAACCAAATTATGGACACTTATATTCTCGTTACGTCAGAAATCCCCCGAATTCGATATTCCTGTCGGCGAATTCTATTCGGGAATAAATGGAATAAATATCTATGTAAGAGCCAAGGACAAACATACGCTAAAAGACATGATGATTTATGATTTTTCGTCAGGTTTTGACAATGCCACAGTAATGGTTTCAGACTCTGGCCGAGTGCAATTTACTCAAGATAATAAATTTCTAAAACTGTCGCTATATGATGGAGAAAGTTTTGAAAATCTTAAAAGTCAGCGAATAAGTAGTTCACCTTCAAGTATACCTTATCGAAGAGAACTTTTCAAAACGAAAGAAATATTAATTGATTTTGACACTAAATTCAATCGTTTTGATGAATCTATTCTTTCCGACCAGCATGTAAGCAAAAATTTCAAACAACTCACCCACTCTATCGATTCTGTAAGCAAAATAGCCGATGTGCGCAAAGCCGGACAAGCCAAAGAACTGATTCAATTACATTACCTGGGACGGGAGATAATTCAGGGAAAACAACTTGAAGATAGTATGAAATTAAAATCTGCAAAAAAAATAGTAAATGCGGATTCTATATTTTTATCCTTAAATCAGGATGCAATGATTCGGGTTAGTAGGTCGGCTATTGACAAAGCAAAATCGATGAAAGACCAAATTCAATACAACCGCATGATGCTGAATGAATCGGTTGGATATGTGCTTCGTCATGAAATTGAACGGCATCGCAAACTAACACTTTCGTTTGCCTGCCTGATATTCTTTTTCATTGGTGCGCCATTGGGTGCAATTATTCGCAAAGGCGGTCTTGGAATGCCCATAGTAATTTCGGTGATTATGTTCATTATTTATTATATCATTGATAACACCGGATATAAAATGGCACGTGAGTTTTTATGGTCATCATTTGAAGGTATGTGGCTGAGTTCAGGCGTATTACTACCAATTGGTATTTTCTTAACGTATAAAGCAGTTATTGATGCATCTGTATTGAACCCTGAACAATACTTAAAAATATGGAGCATTATCAAACAAAGAATAAACAAGATTATTAACAGATAATAATTAAAACTAATTTGCATAATAACGATTTAATGAATCGTAAAGCTAATAAAAATATAGAGAGATGAAATCAAAATTAGATTCAATTGAAAATGCACTGATTGACATCAGAGACGGTAAGTTTGTTATTGTAGTGGATGACGAAGATCGCGAGAATGAGGGTGATTTTATTTGCGCTGCAGAAAAAATGACTCCTGAAATGATTAACTTCATGATTACTCATGGACGTGGTGTGGTTTGCGCTCCGCTTACCGAAGAACGATGTGATGAACTTGATTTGGAAATGCAGGTAGATAAAAATACCTCCATTCACTCAACTCCTTTTACTGTTAGTATTGATAAACTTGAAGGTTGTACAACCGGAGTTTCTGCTGCCGACCGCGCTGCCACTTTTAATGCATTAGCCGACAAAACGTCAAAGCCTGAAACTTTTGGTCGTCCAGGTCATGTTTTTCCACTTCGTGCACGTTCCAGAGGCGTTTTGCGTCGTGCCGGACATACTGAAGCTGCTGTTGATTTAGCGCGTTTAGCCGGTTTATATCCTGCGGGTGCTTTGATTGAAATTATGAACGAAGATGGAACAATGGCTCGTCTCCCTCAGTTGCTTGAAATTGCTGAAAAATTTGAACTTAAAGTAATCACTATAAAAGATTTGATTTCGTATCGCCTGAAAACTGAGTCGTTGGTAGAAAAAGGTGAGAAAGTAAATATGCCTACAGCTTACGGACAGTTTAAACTTATTCCTTTCAAACAAATTTCCAATGGATTGGAACATGTGGCTTTGATAAAAGGAGAATGGGAAAAAGATGAACCAATTTTGGTGCGTGTTCATTCATCCTGCATTACCGGTGATATTTTTGGTTCCATGCGCTGCGAGTGTGGTGAACAGCTGCACAAAGCCATGCAACTGATTGAAAAAGAAGGAAAAGGCGTGATTGTTTATATGAATCAGGAAGGTCGTGGAATTGGTTTGATGAATAAAATAAAAGCTTATAAGCTTCAGGAAGAAGGACTTGATACTGTTGATGCCAATCTGCATCTTGGTTTCAATGCCGATGAACGTGATTATGGCGTAGGTGCTCAGATTTTGAGGGAAGTAGGTGTTACAAAAATCAAACTGATGAGTAACAATCCGGTAAAACGAATTGGGTTGGAAGCATACGGACTTTCTATTGTTGAAAATGTTCCCATTGAGGTTGAACCGAATAAATACAATGAATTTTACATGCAAACTAAAAAAGAACGCATGGGACATGATTTGAAATACTCCAAATAATTGAAATTTTCAGCTTTACTACAATAGTTAAATCAATAAAAATGAATGCATTTATAACCGGTGTGACTTCTGGTTTTGGAAAAGCAATAGCATTTCGTCTGGCAGGTCTGGGATACAATCTGGTAATTACAGGTCGTAGGGAAGACCGCTTGGGAAAGCTGCATCAGGAGTTAAAGGAAAAATATCCTGTAAATGTACTTTCATTGTGTTTCGATGTTCGTGATAACAAGGCCTGTAAACAAGCTTTTGAGAGTCTACCTGAAGAGTTTAATCGTATTGATTTACTTATAAACAATGCTGGGTTGGCTGCAGGTGCAACAACTTTTCAGGATTCAGACCTGGCAGACTTTGAACAAATGATTGATACGAATATTAAAGGTTTGATATTTGTCACTAAACTCATAGTTCCGGGAATGATTGAGTGTGAATCCGGTCATATTATCAATATCTCCTCCATTGCCGGTATCGAGGTTTATCCTAATGGAAGTGTATATTGTGCTTCAAAACATGCTGTAAATGCAATTACGAAAGGACTTCGTCTCGATCTTGTAAAATATGGCATTAAAGTAAGTTCTATTTCGCCCGGAATGGCTGAAACCGAATTTTCGATTGTTCGCTACCATGGAGATGAGGAAAAAGCTAAAATGGTTTATGCAGGTTTAATTCCGTTGAATGCTCAAGATATTGCTGATACTGTCGAATTTATTGTTACTCGTCCACCTCATGTGAGTATCAATGATATTCAAATAAACCCAACTCAACAAGCAAACACATATATAACTCATCGAAAAACTCAAAACTAATTATTTTTAAATAGGTTAAATCAGAGGAAATAACTAGACATCTGATAAAGTTTTTCTGATTTAATAACATTATTTAAAAAAAATAGCTATTTTTGTCTCATCAAATTTTATCTTCGAAATAACTGAACATATTGCAGCAATGCAACTGCTAACATATATAATAAATTGAAAATGGACTCACTTGATTTAAACAAGGACACTGAAACCGTACAAAACGAAATCTCTGAAAACAAAGAAGTTACGCTTAATTCTGAAGCAGAAGTAAATGCAGTACAAACTAAAGAACCTAAGAAACCCAGAGCTTCTAAAAGGACAAAAGAAACAGAGTTAATACAACTTGAAACCTTATCAGAAGTAATAGAAATTGTTGAAACCGATACAGAAATCACTGAAGAACAAACAATTGTTACTAAAAAAACAATTGAACCAGAGGTTACTGTCAGCACAAAATCAGAATTGGTTGAGAAACTCAGAGCTTTGATCGACAAGGAAGTTGAAGAAGTGAAAGATGAAGTAGAATCCATTAAACAACAGTTTTATAAAAAAACTAAAGCAGAAATAGAAGAGCTCAAAAAAGCATTTGAAGAAGCAAAAGATGACGTTTCTGAATTTATAGCTCCAAATGATGAACACGAAGAAATTTTCAAATCGCTGTTAAATACTTTCCGTACAAAAAAAGCAGCTTTGGCTGCTCAACACGAAAAAGAAAAAGAATCGAATCTGCTTCAGAAACGTCATATTCTTGAACAGATGAAAACTCTTGTTGATAGCAATGATGATGTTTCTTCCCACATTGCTGAATTCCGCAATCTACAACAAAAATGGAAATCCATAGGTCAGGTTCCTCAAGCTGCTTCTACAGAACTATGGAAACAATATAACCTCTATCAGGAATCATTTTGGGATTTGATCAAAATCAATAATGAACTCCGTGAATATGATTTCAAGAAGAATCTTGAAGCCAAAAACCTGATTTGCGATGCTGCAGAAAAGCTTGCCGCTGAAAAAGATGTCATTACTTCATTTCAACACTTACAAAAACTGCACGAAGAATGGCATAATCTTGGTCCGGTTGCTCGTGAAATTCGTGAGCAAATATGGAATCGTTTTAAAGAAGCTTCCACAGTTATCAATAAAAAACATCAATCTTATTTTGATTCAATTCGGAAGCTTGAAGAAGAAAATTTTGATGCTAAAGCAGCTCTTTGTGATAAAATTGAAGCTTTTGATTATAGCACAATCAATAATTATAAAGCATGGGATGACGCAACAAAAACAATGTTGGCTTGGCAGGAAGAATGGCGTGCAATAGGTTTTGCACCAAGAAAGGTTAATCAGAAAGTATTTGACCGTTATCGCAAAGCCTGTGATTCATTCTTTACAGCAAAAGCTGAGTTTTACAAAGAAACAAAAAATACACTTACACAAAATACCGATAAGAAAAAAGCGCTGTGTGAAAAGGCTGAGGCGCTGAAAGAAAGTACCGAATGGAAAGAAACAGGAGATAAATTGATTCAGTTTCAGAAAGAATGGAAAACTATCGGACCTGTTGCTAAAAAACTATCGGACGAATTGTGGAAACGTTTTATTAGTGCTTGTGATTATTTCTTTGAACAAAAAAATAAAAACAGTTCAGGACAACGTAGTGTAGAAGCTGAAAATCTGGCTAAAAAGAAAGAACTGATTTCAAAAATTAGTTCTTTTGAAAAAAATGATAATCATGCTGAATCTCTTGCCTCTTTACGTGCTTTGATGACTGAATGGACTGAAATTGGTCATGTTCCGTTTAAAGAAAAGGATAAAGTTTACAAAGAATATCGAGAGGCTGTAGATAAACAGTTCGAACTATTAAATGTGGATGCGTCAAACCGTCGTATCGAGTCTTTCCGTAGCAACCTAAAGGACATGACTGCAAAAGGTGATAACAAGTTATTCAGAGAGCGTGAAAAACTTGTTCGGGCTTACGAACATCTAAAATCGGAAATTGCTACTTACGAGAATAACATTGGTTTCTTTAGCACGAATTCAAAAAAAGGAGGAGGCTTGATTAAAGAAATGGAGCGCAAAATTGAATCATTAAAGGATGAAAGTAAAATAATAGAACAAAAAATCAATCTAATTGACGAAAATACTTAATCAACAATTTCATTCAGTTGCTAAAAGCCTTAATTTAATCGGTTAAGGCTTTTAATATTTATAAGTTACCGTTTCTAATATATTGTAAGCATCCCAAATCCGCCGTTTGCAATAAATCCAAAGCGTATTCTTAAGTGAACACTTCCGCGCGTTCTTGCAGCATTATGTTTGCTTCTAATAGACTGTGGCACTTATACTTACTAAACTGAAATTAGTTACTGTAGGTTATGTCTATTAATAGAAGGTTGATTTGTAGGTTTTTCCTGACTTCGACACTGGGACACCCAAAAATTGCAGAATGTAATCAGAGTACTCTATTTGAACTTTAGTTTCAAAAAATTTGCGTTTATTCAATTCTCAACAATAGTAATTCAATGTCGTTTAGATAAGGATTTAGTTTAAATAGTTGAAATATAGTTCATTG
>JBAXMR010000010.1:0-69668 GCA_037134195.1 Paludibacter sp.
ATGAAATAGGGTAATTCGGTGATGATTTACCCTCCTGCAATGATGAAATAGGGTAATTTAATGATGATTTACCCTCCTGCAATGATGAAATAGGGTAATTCGGTGATGATTTACCCACCGTCAATGATGAAATAGGGTAATTCGGTGATGATTTACCCTCCTGCAATGATGAAATAGGGTATGTTGATGATGAAAACAGGAAAATAATAGAATTAGCATTAATAAATCTCTATAGTGTAATTATAAAATTTAAAAAAATTATGGGAAATTCAAAAGCAAGGGTTGACATACCCAAAAGTGTTTTAGATGAATTAGGATTGGCAGCACGTATTTATGCAAAACATGTGGCAGATGCCGAGAAATCAGTATTAAAATCGTTGCAAAACCACAACTGGGACGTAAACGGACCCGAAGTGGCTAATGCACAAATGCTGCACAAGCAGGCTGAAGACCTGCAACGTAAGGCTAATCTGGCATACCGCCAGCGTGACTTATTGATGGCCGAGATTGATAATTCTGTCAAAGCCACCCGCGACCTGTTGCTGGGCGTTTATCGCGACAACCCCAAAGAACTTAGCCAATGGGGATTCGATGTAAGCGATACACCGAAGGCTGCTGTAAAGAAACAGGCGTAAAATTATCAGTAGAGACGCAACATATTGCGTCTCGAATATGATTGAATGTAATAGAGACGCAACATGTTGCGTCTCTACCATTAAAACACAGAATAATTTATATCTTTGCAATAACAAAACACGACACTATGCAAACTATAAACGTACAAATCAACATTGATTCACCCCCCAGCTACCGCGCGATTGTATCGCGTGGTATTATTAAAGGAGTAATTTAAACTTAGCCACGCGATGCAATCGTGCGGCACCGCGGGAAAATTTATATCTCAACCTCTTTCAAAATAACCATTCTTTATTATCGTTATTTTTTTCAGTTTCAATAAAAACAATGAAAATATAGTTATTAAAAAATATGACAAAAACATCCATTAAAGTTGCATTAATAATTGTTGTCTTTTTACTTTCAATCAAAGCAATTGGAGCTGAAACAGACAGTTTAAAAACAAGCAACAACTTCAAATCCTATTCATTAATTATTCAGGATTCCCCTGTTGGATTAACTACTATGCGTCAATCGGATGAAAATTATTTGAGTGTTTACAGGCTGTTAAGTAATGTGTTGTATAAAAACGTGAATCCAAAAACAGGGTATATAATACAGGTCATATCAGAGTTGTTTTTGTACCCATTAACTCACGAGGAAGGACATCGTTCTATCTTAACTTCATTGGGTATTGGTTCAATTTCACAGCCGCTTTATAATTTACAAGGAATAGCTTATGTAAACGGGGTGCGGGATGCGGAACTGCAAAACCTCAGAGATAATGACTTGCCTGATTATATCCGGTTACATACAGCAGGTATCGAATCGGATTATATGCTTGGAAATAAAGCAGAAGAAGATATTGTCTTCAATTTTGACTCTAAAAGAAATCTTTTTGTTGAAGTATATTTCAGGAAACTTCTAACAATGGCTTATTATACAGGCAGTTTAATTCCTTCATTTAGTCCGAATCTGAAAGAAAACACGAATGAATTAGAAAACGACATTGTCGGTCATGATGTATATGGTGCGATTAAAAATCTACATCGTCCTAATATTCCTTTTTACAGGTATACTGATTATAAAGATATGACTTCAGAAGAACAGAAATTTGTGGAGCGTGTAGGTTACAGAGCATTATTAAATCTTGCAAGTCCTGTATTTTTCAAACCTCTCAACATAATTAAAAATGAAAATCTAAAATTAAGTGTTAGTACCGGCTACACCATGTGTCCATTCGGGGATTTTATCGATGAGAATTTCTTAATTCAATACCACCAGAAATATAATATTCATGCATATTTACGTCAATTTGAAAATCGAAACACTTGGTTTATGGGTGGTGGAATAAGTTTAATTGATTATCAAATCTCTCCAAAGTTTAATACAACTATTGCCGCACATTTGTGGAATCAGCCAAAGAATCTCGACTTTAATACTACAGAATCTCAATTTGGTGGCTCAGGTGATTTACTATTTAGATATATAATATTGGAAAATCAATCACATAATTCAATGAGTATTGATTTGGGACTTAATTATAAAACAGTTGGATTTTTGCCTGAAGAAGTTATTATGAAAGAACATGTTGGGGTACGATTAGGTGTCACAGTTAATTTGAATCAAAACTAAAGACTAAATCCACCTCCCCCTCGTTTTTGTAACGAGGGGTAAATGGTTAGGTGTTTTTAAACGCTGAAACAATGCAAAAACAATATTATGTCTCCTAAGAATAATAAAGTTAACAAGTAAAACAGGAAATTGACATAATTAAATGCTTTGTTATAAACAAATAAATAAAAACCCCTCGTTGCAAACGAACGGGAGAAGAGTTGTACCAAAACTATGAATGAATCCGTCAATTCAAAACAACAAATTGAAACAATTTTTATGCAAGAAACAACACCCTACTACCAGTTAGCACACGATTATGCGCTGTTTACCAATCGCTCCATTTTTCTGACCGGAAAAGCCGGAACCGGGAAAACCACCTTTCTGCACAACCTGAAAAAAGCTACCAAAAAGCAAATGGCTGTAGTTGCACCCACCGGTGTGGCTGCTATAAATGCAGGTGGAACAACCATGCATTCATTTTTTCAGTTGCCATTTACACCTTACATTCCAACCGTCGAAGGGCGCAAAAACCTGATTGAGAAAATGAAAATGCAGGGTAATCGTCGAAAAGTGTTGCAGGAACTGGAGCTGCTGGTTATTGACGAAATAAGCATGGTTCGTGCTGATGTACTCGATTCGGTTGATACCATTCTGCGTCACGTTCGTTACCGGAATAATGAGCCATTTGGAGGTGTGCAGGTTATCTTTATTGGGGATATGTTTCAGCTTTCGCCTGTGGCAACCGATGAAGAATGGCGTTTCTTATCCCAATATTATAAAAGTCCGTATTTCTTTCACAGTCAGGCTATTTTGCAACAGCAGCCGGTTTATATTGAGTTGGATAAAATTTTCCGCCAAACGAACGGTGATTTTATCAGGGTGCTGAACGAAGTACGAAATAACTGCCTTTCAGATTCCGGATTAAAATTGCTTCAAAGTCGCTACAATCCGCTATTTGTTCCACCTGCCGATGATACTTTCATTACCCTCACCACGCACAATTACAAAGCTGATCAGATTAATGCCGAGGAACTTTCCAAAATAAAAGGACGGATTTATTCCTTCGATGCTGAGATTCAGGGTGATTATCCCGAAAAAAGTTATCCAACAGAAAAAAAATTAGAATTGAAAATTGGTGCAAAAGTTATGTTTCTGAAAAATGATACCGAAACGCCCCGAAGGTTTTTTAATGGAAAAATTGGCATGGTGGAAAGCATTGACGAAGATACTATCAACATAAAATGTCCCGGCGATTTTGAAGCAATAGAGTTGAGCAAAGCGGTTTGGGAAAACATCCGCTATTCGACTAATCCCACTACCAAACAAATTGAAGAAGATGAACTTGGAAAATTCATTCAATATCCGTTGCGCCTGGCATGGGCAATAACTATTCATAAAAGTCAAGGACTGACTTTCGACAAAGCGGTAATTGATGCAGGAGCAGCCTTTGCTGCCGGACAGGTTTATGTAGCGTTGAGCCGTTGCCGGTCGTTGGAAGGCATGGTGTTGTTGAGCAAAATCAATCCAAGCACCATTCAGAACGATAGCCAGATTGTGGAACACGAACGAAACAAACTTCCCAAAGAAGAGCTTGAAATACAGTTGGATGAATCGAGAAATACTTATCGAAGTTTCATTCTGTTGCAACTTTTCGATTTCAAAAATATCGTTGGACAAACATCGCGATTATTGAATGAAACCAAAGAAGTGGAAAGTTCTTTCAACGAAGAAACATTACCCTATCTGAACGATTTATTGCGTCAGGGTCAGGCATTGCAGGAAGTTGCCGGAAAATTTCAGGGACAATTGCAGCGAATTTTCGACTCACGACCAGTGAATGAGGAATATTTGCAGGAACGCATTGCTGCAGCCATCGATTTTTTCATGGAAAAGATGCAAAACCTGGCCGAAACCCTACGCCAATCGCCTGCTGTGTCGGATAGCCGGACAAATGGTTCGGATTATACAGAAAACATCAAAATGATTTTCTCAAATATCACACAAAAGATCTTTTTGATGAAAGGCTTAAAACTCAAATTCTCGGTGGAAGATTATTTTATTTTGAAAAACACATTTACATTGCCCGAATTCAGTGTAAATGCTTATGCAAAAACAAGTTCCACAAAAAAACTAACATCGCGTCAACCCGAATTATATCGCCGTTTATTGACTGTTCGTAATCAGTTATGCGAACCACGGGATTTACCAATTTACCTGGTTGCCGGAAGTCAAACGCTGAACGAAATGTCCGATTATCTGCCTCAAAATGAGAAAGATTTGTTGCAGATAAGCGGTTTTGGTCCGGCCAAAGTGGAAAAATACGGCAAAGTATTTTTAGATGTGATTCAGGCTTATTGCAAGGAGCATAAACTTGAATCGCTGATGCACGAAATGCAAACTAAGCGTGAAAGGAAAGAGAAAAAACCGGTTGGTGAAACTTTCAAAACGACTCTGGAGCAATACAAAGCAGGTAAAACGATTGAAGAAATAGCAGTTTCACGAAACTTAGCCAATAGCACCATAATCGGTCATTTAGAACGCTTTATTATTTCGGGCGAACTGAATATTGAAGGATTTGTATCGCTTGAAAAGCGTCAGAAAGCGATGGAACTAATCAAAAACGGATCAGAAACCGGTTCTATTTTCGAAATGCTGAGCACTTTTCTGGATTATACCGAAGTAAAAATGATGCTGGCGTGGTTGCGAAGCGGTAAAAAATAGACTGATAACACTTTATAAATCAGATTGTCGTACCTTTGCGGAATGAATCAACAATCTATTCTCAGCAAACTGGGCATTGAAACGCTCAATCCCATGCAAAAGGAGGCATTTTCAAGTATAAAGTCTCATCCCGAAGTGGTTTTGCTCTCACCCACAGGTACTGGTAAAACGGTTGCTTATCTGTTGCCCATAATTGACGAATTGGATGAAACCTGTGCTGAAATTCAGGTGCTGATTGTGGTTCCTTCGCGTGAGTTAGCCCTCCAGATTGAGCAGGTTATCCGCCAAATGGGATCAGGTTTTAAAACTAATGCCGTTTATGGTGGACGGGCCGGTTCGCAGGATAAAATTGATTTGAAACATCGACCTGCTATATTGATTGGAACGCCCGGACGCATTGCCGACCATTTGCGAAAGGAAAGTTTCTCAACTGAGTTTCTCAAAACGCTGGTTCTTGATGAGTTCGACAAATCACTGGAAGTTGGTTTTGAAGCTGAAATGACTGAGATTGTGGCTGCATTGCCGGGTGTAAAAAAGAAAGTTCTGACATCTGCTACACAAGCATTAAAGATTCCTGTATTTGTAGGGTTGAAACACCCGAAATACATCAATTACCTCCACGAAGAAATCACTCAGCTGACGATCAAAACTATTTTTTCACCTTCGAAAGACAAGCTGGAAACATTGGTGGATGCGCTGAGTCATATTGGAAATCAACCAGGAATTATCTTTTGCAATTACAAAGAAACCATTCAGCGTGTAAGCGACCACCTGACAGCCAACAACATAAGTCACGGAATCTTTCATGGCGGCATGGAGCAAATCGACCGGGAACGGGCATTAGTGAAGTTTCGGAACGGTACACATCAACTCATCCTGGCAACCGATTTGGCAGCACGTGGACTCGACATTCCCGAAATAAAATTCATCCTGCATTATCAGCTTCCGTCTAAAAGTCAGGAATTTACACACCGAAATGGTCGTACTGCCCGTATGAACAGCGACGGAACAGCTTTTATTCTGGCATGGAAAAACGAAGAATTGCCCGACTTTATTGGTAAAACTCCGATTGAAGAAATTCACCCTGCTCCCCTGCCCTTACCATCGGTCTGGAAAACGGTTTATATCTCAGGTGGTCGGCGTGACAAAATTTCCAAAGGCGATATTGCCGGACTGTTTCAAAAACAGGGAAAACTAAAACCAGACGAAATCGGAGTGATTGAAATCAAACAGGATTGTGCATTTGTTGGCGTACTTACTTCTAAAATAGGCGACCTTATCTTCCTGACTAACAACAGCAAACTGAAAACGAAGAAAATTCGGGTAAGCGAAATATAAATTCAAAAGTTTACTATTATGACAAATCTAACTATTTTTGGAATTCTCAGTGCAGGAATACTTTTCCTATCATGGCGCACGCTGTTTCACATCAAAAGCCACGGGTTCTACCGCTTCTTTGGGTGGGAAGGTCTGGCATGGATGCTTGCAGTAAATTACAGACACTGGTTTGAAAATCCGTTCAGTATTAATCAATTGATTTCATGGGTTTTACTATCTTATTCTATATGGCTTGTCGGTGCAGGCATGTACGAAATTCTCCGAAAAGGAAAACCATCCTCATCCCGAAACGACAGCAAACTTTTCAGCTTTGAAAAAACAACCCAACTGGTTGAAACAGGAGTTTTCAAACATACCCGTCATCCGCTTTACGCTTCGTTGATTTTTGTAACCTGGGGTATTTTGCTGAAGAATCCGACACTTATTTTAGGTGTTATTTCCGTAATTTCTACAATTTTATTCTACCTGACTTCACGTTACGATGAAAAAGAATGTATTGCTTATTTTGGCGAAAAATACAGGATTTACATGCAACACACCAAAATGTTTATTCCTTTTATTTTTTAATTTTTGTCAACTTATTGAAGACTATTTTGTTATAAAGTAAAAATTTAAAACACATTATTATGAATAAGACATTAAAATGGATTTTAATTGGAATCGGTACTGTAATAGCCATTCTGGTTTTGACAGCAGTAGGTTTCGGACTAAAAATGAAATCGGAAGTAAAAAACATGCATGTCATTGAAACAAAAGAAGTTGCTCAACATATTTTTGCTGTAAAAAATGGTTTTGTAAACATGTTTCTGGTAAAAGACAGCGATATTTACGTTGCCATTGATGCGGGAGCTGATGCAAAAGTGATTAAAGAAGAACTCAAAAAACTCAGCATCGATACTGCAAAAGTTGTTGCCGTATTCCTGACTCACGGCGATGGCGACCACACGGCAGCATTATCAACATTCGCAAATGCTAAAATTTATCTTTCCCGCGATGAAGAACAAATGATTAACGGCAAAACTGCCAAAATGATGTTTATACACAATCATCTTTCACGCAAGGATTACACATTAGTTGATGACGGGCAAAAAATGAAGATTGGCAAAACGCTAATTACCTGTATTTCAACACCCGGGCATACACCCGGTTCAATGTCCTATCTTGTCAACGACAAATATTTGTTTGTGGGTGATGCCTTTGGTCTGAAAGATGGAAAAGTGGATAAACCAAACTCATTTTTTAGTAAAGATATGCCACTGGCAATCAAATCATTCCAGAACATCAACAAATTACCTGCTGCCGAATTTATTTTCACGGCTCATGTCGGCTTTACTGCTGATTATAAAAATGCTGTTAAAACCGAATTGAAATAAGCAATTGGAAATCAAAGCCTTTCTTGACGACCGGGTAAACCGATACAACCGGATTGAGTTTATTGAAACCGACCCGATTCTGATTCCGCATAGTTTCACCCGAAAAGAAGACATTGAAATTGCCGGTTTTCTGGCAGCCACGATCGCCTGGGGACAGCGTGTAAGTATTATCAAAAATGCAAAACGTCTGATGGAGATGATGGACAATTCGCCTTATGAATTTCTTATGGAAACAGAGTTTTCAATTCACGGGGTGACTTCGAATCACACCGTGAATAATATTGATTCATTTCAATCATTTGTTCACCGCACATTCAATGGCAACGATTGTATGTTCTTCCTGAAATCGCTGAAAAATATCTATCAAAACCACGGAGGACTTGAGACAGTTTTTACAAATGGATATCAATCCGACGAAACAGTCTTTGGCGTATTGAAGCATTTTCGGGAAGTGTTTTTATCGATTCCACACAACAATCACGTAACAAAGCATGTTTCCGATGTTACAGCCAATTCTTCAGCTAAGCGCCTGAATATGTTTTTGCGTTGGATGGTTCGTTCCGACGAAAATGAAGTTGATTTCGGACTGTGGAAAGGCATCCCTACTTCTGCATTAATGCTTCCACTCGATGTTCATACCGGTGATGTGGCTCGTGCATTCAACCTGCTAAACCGCAAACAAAATGACTGGAAAGCTGTGGAAGAAATTACTTCTGTACTTAGAAAGATTGACCCAACTGATCCTATAAAATACGATTTTGCATTATTCAATTATGGAGTTTATGAATTAAACCCTAACTATTAAATTTATTCAATATTATCTTTGATATGGATAACAATAGTTGAAAAAGTTCTCAAAAGTAATCGATTAACAGTAGTATAAAAGCAAATAATAAAAATGGCAGTAACCAACGTTTGGATTGATGAAAAAAAGAAAAGATGTATTATTTGTGGATTATGCGAATTAATTGCACCAATAGTATTTACAGTAACCGACAAAACTCATGTAAATAAAAATGTGAATTTTAGTCAGTATGAAATAGAAATTAGTGAAGCCGTTGAAGGCTGTCCACAAGATATAATAAAAATGGAAATACGAAAAATTAAATAATCATACCATTTTTGCCGGTATGAATAAAATTTCAGTTTATTTTATTTTCTTCATTGATTTTGCCCAATCCATCACATTAGCAGGAGCGCGTTTAAAGAATAATTCATTACCCATAAATTCCATATAGGGTTGAGAGTGCTTCCAGAATGCATAATATCCTTCACATAAGTAATTTAAGCCGGGTTCGCCTGTTTTGGTTTTTATTATTCTGTTTTTAGGACATTCGCCATGACAAAGTTTCAAAAACTCACACTGCCTACACTGAGTTGGCAAAGTATCTCGTTTATCGGTTCCAAAACGTAACTGTTTTTCCGAGAAAGTCATTTCGTAGATTGTGTGCGTATTTACATTGCCAATCTTATATTCCGGAAAAACATAATGGTCACAAGCATACACATCGCCATTAAATTCCATAGCAGTGGCATGTCCACAAGTTTCGCCAAAAATACAAACGCCCGGTTGCTCACCAATAGTGCCGGCAAGTGCTGAATCGAAAAGCTGTATATAGTATTTTCCAACGTCTTTTTTTATCCATTCATCAAAAATTGCAATGTAGAATTGTCCAAATTTTTTGGCATCAACTGTCCACGGTGCTACCACTGATTCGTCACTGCCTAAGCCATCGGGTGGAAATAAATGTAAACCATCAGGACGCGTTTGAGTTATTTTTTCGACAATGGGTGAAAACTGCATATATTTACTTCCAATTTCTTTGAAGAAATTGTAAATTTCAAGTGGGTAATCCACGTTATAATCATTGATTACTGAAAGTGTATTGAATTCAACTTCATGCTTTTGAAGCAGTTCAATGCCTCGCATTACTTGGCTGAAAGTTGCTTTACCTGCTTTGTTTTTTCTGTAAATATCGTGGCAATGTTCAGGCCCATCTATCGAGATTCCAATCAGAAAATTATTATCTTTAAAAAATTTACACCATTCATCAGTCAATAAAGTGCCATTTGTTTGAAGTGTATTATCAATATTTCTTCCACGTCCATATTTTTTTTGAAGTGTAAGTGCCTTTTTGTAGAAGGAAATATCTCTCAACAATGTTTCGCCACCATGCCAAGTGAAAAGCACTTCAGGAACTGGTTGCACCTGAATGTAACTTTCAATATATTTCTCGAGCGTTGAATCACTCATCTCCAAATTTTTTCGCTTATCGTATAATTTTTCCTTTTCCAAATAATAGCAATAAGAGCAATTGAGATTACAACTTGATCCATTGGGTTTTGCCATCACATAAGTAGGCATCGAGAGTGGATTAAATGCAAATGTTTTCTTCATGTTAAAGAATTGTTATAAAAATATGTTTTTGAAAAAGAACAAAAAATGAGGAATAAAGGTTGAAATATATGAAAAAAATGTTATCCATTTTCAACGGAATAAGATTAAATTAATAATTAATCCCGTTAATTACTTTGCTACATGGAAAACAGAAGACAACAAAATCTACCGTTTAAAAATAGAATCATCTTTAGTCATTGAAAATAAAGAATCAAATCGAATTTGAGTAATCTTTATCAGCAAAGAAAAAATTATTTTCAGGATAGACAGAAGTCTTTGCTAATTGTGCCAACACAAAATTGAAGTTTCAATCAAGAAAGTTGTTAGGATATGTACACATGGCTTATGAATCGGTTTCAGAAACTGATAAATTATCTTCAGTTGAAAATGGTGTTTTAATAGAAGAAAAATATAGTCAATAATACCTGTTTGAAAACCAATAATAATTATTACAAAGCGGAAAGTGTGAGATTCGAACTCACGGAACGATTGCTCGTTCATCGGTTTTCGAGACCGACCCAATCGACCACTCTGGCAACTTTCCTTCATATCATGAAATGCAAAAGTACAAAAAAATCAGTAATTCAGTTTTTGTTATATCGATATTTTCATTCATTTTTACTTACAATTGCCTGATTTTTTGTAATTTCGCAGGCTATTAAACATATAAGTATAAAATCGAAGAAAAATGAATATAGATTTTCAAAAGTCAAACGGATTGGTTCCGGCTATTATTCAGGATGAAATGACTTCTAAAGTGTTGATGCTCGGATATATGAATGAGGATGCTTTAGCCAAAACTCAGGAAAGTGGTCAGGTTACTTTTTTTAGTCGTACTAAAAACCGCCTTTGGACAAAAGGAGAAGAGAGTGGTAATTTTCTTAATGTTGTTTCCATCGCTTCCGATTGTGATAATGATACTCTTCTGATAAAGGTAAAGCCTGTTGGACCAGTATGCCACACAGGTGACGACACATGTTGGGGTGAAAAGAATGATGGAGATGTAGCTTTTCTAAAATACTTACAGGACTTTATCACCGTTCGTTTTAAGGAAATGCCCGAAGGTTCTTATACTACTTCATTGTTCAAAAAAGGATTAAACCGCATGGCGCAGAAAGTAGGTGAAGAAGCTGTTGAAACTGTTATTGAGGCTACAAATGGAACTGAAGAAGGATTTATCTACGAAGCTTCCGATTTAATTTATCACCTTATCGTTTTACTAACATCAAAAGGTTATTCACTTGATGACTTGGCACAAGAACTGAAGAAAAGACATAAATAAATTTAGGCTTGAAACTAAAAAGTCCTCTTTGGGGATTAGGAGTTATGGAAAAGAAATTAATCATTAAATATACCGATTCAGATATTTATCAGCAGGACGATTTAGTTCTGAAAGATGTAAAATTGGAAGTTTATTCGGGTGAATTTGTTTACTTGTTGGGAAAGGTTGGAAGTGGAAAAACGTCACTATTGAAGTCGCTTTATCACGAAGTGCCTGTTATAAATGGTTCGGCTGAAGTGCTTGGATATGATTTGTGCAATCTGAATCACAAAGATGTACCCTATCTACGTCGTAAAATTGGTATTGTATTTCAGGATTTTCAGTTATTAACTGATAGGACTGTTTATAAAAATCTTGAATTTGTGCTGAAAGCAACAGACTGGACTGACCAATTGGCTATCGACGAAAGAATAAACCATGTTCTAGAACAGGTTGGAATGAGCTCCAAAGCATCTAAAATGCCTCACCAACTTTCGGGTGGCGAACAACAACACGTTGTTATTGCACGTGCTTTGCTCAATTCTCCTGAAATTATTTTGGCTGATGAACCTACCGGAAACCTCGATACAGTCACCGGAAACGAACTGCTCGAATTACTTTACACTATTTCTCAGGCTGGAACAGCTGTATTGATGGCTACTCATAACCTCGCTTGGCCTGAAAAATTTCCCGGTCGTGTGTTACGTTGTGAAAATGAAAAGTTGGAAGATCTTACTGCTGAAGATGTTGAAATAGTTGAAATTGATACTACGGATAAATAATGAAAAAACTTCGTTGTCCCCAGTGCGATATTCATCGGTTTTATGTACGTAACGAGCAGTACGACAAAGTGCTTGTGAACGTGGATGAAAACTACAATGTAATACCCTTAAATCCCGATGATTCACTTGTCGATTTTGATTTAACCATACTATATTGCCTCGGTTGTTCCTGGTCTGGTTCACCTAAGAAACTCAAGGGCGGAAGCAAGAAAATTTATTAAAATCAGCAATTAACTCATTCATAAATGCATTAATATGCCCATCTATCGGTAATTTAAGTGTATTTTCCTTGTACCACTTAATAACTTCTTTAGCTCCTTCTCTGAATTTTACCTGCGGATTAAAATCAGGTACATTTTTTTTGATTTTAGAATTATCGAAAATCATGCTTTGTGCTTTGTCACCCAGCAAACCGGAACCTATTTCAGCATCATAACGTGCAATGGTTTCTGACGGAATATGAACAATAGTAGGATTTACACCCAATTCAACAGCAAGTACGTTATAAATTTGATTCCATGTCAACCATTCATCAGACGTTATATGAAACGTCTCACCTATAGCTTTTTGATTACCTAAAAGACCAACCAAACCTACAGCAAAATCTTTATGCCAGGTAAGTGTCCAGATCGAAGTGCCATCACCGGGTAAAATCACAGGCAAACCCAGTAACATTCTGTGTAACACAGTGTAACCACCAATTGACGGAATCTTGGTTTTATCGTAGGTATGAGATGGACGGATAATTGTGTATGGAAAATTGCTTTTTACTCTTGCTTCTTGCAATATTAGTTCGCATTCAATTTTCTTACGGGAATATTCCCAATATGGGTTATACAGTGGCGTTTCTTCTGTAACAGGTAATATTTCGGGAATTTGATAGGCTGAAGCTGAACTAATAAAAATGAATTGGTTGATTTTACCCGAAAAGAGGGAAATGTCATTTTGAATATGCTCAGGTTCGTATGCTATAAAATCCACTACCACATCAAATTTCTGATTTTCGAGCACTTTTGCTGTTTCTTCCAGATTCCACTTGTTGGCAATAATTGTTTTTGCTCCCTGTAATTGACGGATATTTCTACTTAATCCCCGGTTCAGGTGGTATAAATCAATCCCTCGATTTATTGCTAATTCCGTACAAGCAGAGCTTAACACACCAGTTCCACCAATAAATAGTACTTTCATTTGATTATTATTATTATTATTTAAGTAACAAGATAGATTTTTTATAAATAACTATTTCATCGTCAATAATTTGTTACTTAAAAACAGTAATAAAAAACGCTGCATATCATTGATATACTGCATTTTTTTATTTCGGAGAGAAATCTTTAAACCTCTTTTATTTCTCTATTGAAATTCAGTTATTTACATTTCAATATACCCTTATGGGGTACGAATAAAGAAATATACTAAAAGATCACTTTTTTATCTGTCAATGACTTTCGCTTCTCTGCATAAATTTCTGGTTCAAAAATACATAGATATTTTTTATATATGTCCTAATGAAAAATAATGCACTTATTTTTTGCATTTTCAGTTAGATTAATCAACGTTCAAGGTCTGACTGAATACACAGGTTAATCCCGCTCTTTAATCAGCGAAACCAATTCTGTCAATGACATCCGAGCTGATTGGTCGCTGCCTTCGAGCAATGATTCGGCTAAATCACGTTTGGTGTTGTGAAGCTGAATGATTTTTTCTTCAATGGTATTCTCTGCAACTAATCTATAAATAGTCACAGGACGGCTTTGACCAATGCGATGAGCGCGGTCGGAAGCCTGATCTTCAATGGCAGGATTCCACCACGGGTCGAGATGAATGACATAATCAGCTGCCGTGAGGTTTAAGCCTAATCCACCTGCTTTGAGGCTGATTAGAAATAATTCGCCTTCGCCCCGTTGAAATTTGGTAACACTTTTTTCCCGTTCAGGCAGTGATGTTGAACCATCCAAATACTGATATTTAATTCCTTTGGCATCGAGAGCCTTACGCATAATGGCTAAATGTGTTACAAACTGACTGAATACTAATGCACGGTGTTTGTTTTCAATTAGTTCGTCCACAATTTCCAGAAAGAGATTCAGTTTGGATGAACCGATATTCATAGTCGGGTCAACCAAAAGTGGGTTGCAACTGGCTTGCCGGAGTTTGGTGATCTCGGCCAAAACTTGCAGTTGTTTTGTTCCGGGATTAGCATTATTATTTTCGATATTTTGCAAGGCTTGGCGGCGTAAAGCTTCGTAGAATGTCCTTTCAGCATCACTGAGTTCCACTTTTTTGATGATTTCGGTTTTTGGAGGAAGTTCATCAAGCACCGACGATTTGGTACGACGAAGTATAAAAGGTGTAATCAACTTTTTCAGGTGCTTACGGGCAAATTCGTTATCAGGCTTTATAAAGTTGTCGGTAAAATGTTGTAAATTACCCAACAAGCCCGGATTGACAAAATTAAACAGGTTCCAGATTTCACCCAGGTGGTTTTGAAGTGGTGTTCCGGTTAATGCCACACGGAACGATGCTTTCAGTTGCATGGTTGCTTTCGACGTTTTTGTGGCAAAATTTTTAATGGTATGTGCTTCGTCCAACACGATGGTTGAAAATTCCTTTTCGATAAAAAGTTGTTCTTCCGACTGCAATAATCCGTAGGATGTAATAAGAATATCACCAGCTTCAAGTCCCTGTATGGTCATTTCGCGATTTGAATTTCCGAGCGTTTTTACATTCAGCGTGGGAGCAAATCGTTCGGTTTCTTTTATCCAGTTGCCAATGACCGAAACGGGGCAAATAACCATGGCAGGTCCAGACTGAGCACGATGCAACAAAATGGCCAATGTTTGAACGGTTTTACCCAATCCCATGTCATCGGCCAGACAAGCACCGCCTTCCCATTCAGCTAAGCGAGCCATCCAGCGAAAACCATCTTCCTGATAGGGACGCAATTCAGCTTGCAAAGTAGCTGGCAAAATGAATTCATTGGTTTTTACGTTATCAACTCGTTGGCGAAACTCTTGCCACAATTTATCCGTTTTCAGATTTTCGACATTTTCAAAGAAATCGCCCATAGCAACTGAAGCGAATTTGTTCAACTGAACGCCTGATTTTGAACTTGTTGAAAAGGCACGGAGTTCTTCCAATTGTTTTTTCAGTTCGTTACTCAATGCCAAAAATTCACCCGGACTGAGTTCAATAAATTTATCGTGACTTTTTTCGGTGAGTGTAAGCAATTGTTGAAGTGTAATCACCGTATTTTCATCTACTCTCAGTTCGCCCTGCAAATCGAACCAGTTGGTGTTGCTTTTCAGTCGCAAACTCAGGTTTTTGAAACCAACCGAACCTTTTATTTTAAAGCGCTCGCCTTCAGGCCATTCAACCACGCATTTATCCTGATGGGCAGAAAGAATGTCTAATAAATGAAGTGAATCCATCGGGTCGTCGAAAGCGATTAAATCGTCGGTTATATCCAAACTTTCTAGTGTTTGAATATCGTTCAGAAGGATATCGGCATAATCGGTTTCCTGTTTCAGATTGCGTTTTACCTGAAGTTGAGCACCGTTATCGTTGGCAATAAGCACCTTGCCGCCTTTACCCGGTTTGCAATAGGGTGGGTGTGTACCAAACGGTTTGGCGTACAATTCGGCTTTGAGTCCATCGCCATAAGGCAATAACTGAACCCGAATGCGTGTATCGGGTTTGACTTCTTTTACATTAATATTGTTACTTTCGGTAGCCAGCAAATCAGAATGAACCGTCATGTGCTTGCTAAACCCACCTAGAAGTTGTAGCAATTTATCTTTTCCGGCTTCAGGAACTACAATTTGTTGATCCAACAGGATTTGCAGGATTTGTTGTTGCTGAAGAGTCAAATCATAGACTTTATAGCGGGTATTGGTTTCTTTTACTAAAATAATCCGTTCTGAAATATCGTCAATATCGGTTTTCAGAGCATAGCCTTTTGCCGATTTCACTACTTGAATAACGGGCTGAGCAGCTATTAGTTCCACCTGAACATCATCCGAACCATCCAAAAACACATAAGGATGTCCAATTAGTTCAACAAAACTTTTATTGGTGAATTGATAAGAATCTCCGTAATAGTCGCTGTAATGTTTAATGGTTTTGGCAATGCGGTTATCCTGATCGGACATATCTTTGGTTTTCCCTTCGAAAAAGCTTTTCATAGCAATGTTACGTCCTTTCGACCATCCTTTGGCTTGCCGGCTTTGAGCTATCGGTTGCAAGCTTAGTCGTTTCGCATTCAGGTAATATACTACTCTGGAACTGCTTTCGGATACATCTTTTGATTTGGTATTGGTTTTTGTCAACCCTAATCCCATTAGTAAATTCAGTGATTTTTCCCATTCTTCCTGCCGGGTTATTTTTGAAATAATCGGTACATAAGTCAGTTTTTGAGCAATTTCGTTGAACAGTCGATTTGATTCTTCGTTATCAATCCACATTTTTAAAACATAAGCTGCTTCGTAGGATAGAATAATATATCCGGCTTCGTAGGCTTTCCGCACAACTTTTTCGAAAATATTTAAGGTGGCTAAATTCGGTTTTTCGTTGGCAATATACATCGACATGCAAGTGAGCAGGGTGCATAAATCCGAAATTCCGGCTTTCATGTATTCAGAAAGTCTGGTGATGCTATTCTTTAATGCTACTTTTTGATTGGTTACAGAATAAACAATGGGTTTCAAAGAATCGTGAAGAATTGTGTTGTTGCCTTTCTCGAAGAATTTAGCAATTTTCGAAAAGATGGGCGATGACAATTCTGACTGAACCATTAAAAGCGTACACGAATAATAAAAAGCAGAATTGGGGATTAACGGAAGTGCAACTGTTTTATACATTGATCGTTGTATCTTCATGCCTTTTTCGAATAGTATTAAAGCTGCTTCAGGATTTCCCATTGTAAGTTGCTGGTATGCCATAAGATTATACGCTGAACCTTCATCGGTAGTAAGTCTGATACCTTCCTTAATATTACCTGAATGAACGGCTTGATGAATATCGAGCGTAGGAAGTTTAGCTGCTTGCTGGGTTGAAAGTGACGCTTTTATTTTATCAAAACGTGCTGATAAATCAGAAAAAGGTTCTAATTTTAAAAAACATTGTTGAATATTTATCCCGATTATTTTGATAAGGAAGTCGATATTAATACGTGGAATGACAAATTCATACTCCGAATTATCGAGTAGTGGAGAATACATTTCAACTGCTCTTTCCATGTTCGTATTTATAAATATTATTTCATTGGATAAATACTTTTTCTGGTCGAAAAGAAGTGTGTACAGGCAGTTTCTGAATAGTTTGATGGTGCTGTCTCGATAGTAATTAAATGGATCATTCACCTTAATCCATTCTTTATCAAATCCTGTTAGTTGAGGATATATAAATACCATAAAATCAGGAGTGGCATACCATTCGCCCGAACCAAATTTTGTACCACTTATGATATGATATCGTTCAGCTTCATTTAATATTTCTTTGACTACTTTCTGAGTTATGTTTCGTCTGATTTGAACCAAGTAATAAATATCGTGCATGGAGAATGCATAGGCTTTCAGAGCTATAATCTTTAAAACATATTTAGCATCATCGGATAGTGAGTTGTAGAAATCGACTTGAGACTTTGTCATAATAACTTTTGAAATTTTTGAACAACAAAAATACTCAATATTTATAAAATAAAAAAAGTATTGTATTACTTCTTCAACGTTTTGATAAACAAAATCTCTAACGATTTTTCTTGTTGTTAATGAAGATTAGATAATACAACACAGGGTGGTATTTTCGATGTTATAAGCAAATATTCACAAGGAACTTTTTGTAAGCGTGGAGATACCGTATGATTTCTGATTAGGTATCTTCTATTGGTCACGATATTTCTTGAATTTTGAGAATTTGGTCATTTACGGAATTCTTGCCTTCACTCCAGTATATTTTTATAAAATCTTTTTGCTGTATTGGAACATTGCCTGTTTTGTTTATCTTTGTCGTTCTGAATTTTTATACAGAAATTGGATTAAAAATAGTCGATTGTAGTTTGCTAGCTAACAATATCAACTTAAACCTTTACAACAAACAAAATGGTTCTTATGCTAAAATCTTTATCTCTATATTCTCTCGTACTTATTGCCTGTCTGTTTATGGTTAGCTGGGGCAGTGTGGGGCATCGCATTATAAACAGCAAATGTCCGGATTCGTTTCCAACTTCAATGAGCTCATTTCGGTTGTGGTCTGATTCTCTTTCTGATCATGCTTCAGATGCCGACACCCGCAAAAGTACTGATACAAATGAAAGTCCGAAACATTTTTTGGATATTGAAAATTATTCCGAATTCATTTCTTCCGGACGCATAGCTTCTACTTACGACTCAATTATTAAACTACACAATTCATCTTTTGTAATTTCCAACGGAACATTACCGTGGGCAACCAAAAACATGTACGATACACTGAAAACGGATTTTATCAAACATTTGTGGCATAAGGCCATGCTCGATGCTTCGGATTTGGGACATTATGTGGCTGATGGTCACATGCCATTGCATATTAGTGCCAACTATGATGGTCAAAAAACAGGGAATAATGGCATCCATTCGCGCTACGAAAGCAGCATGGTGTATAGTTACCAATCACAACTGAGCAATTTTAGTGGCGATTCAGTACATTCAATCAGTAATGTGAGGAATTATATATTTAATTATATCTACGCCAATCATCATTATGTAGATAGTGTATTAGCTGCTGATAGTTATGCTACAAATGTGGCTGGAAATACAACTTCAACGTCATATTTTAGTGCGTTATGGAATAAAACCGCTTTTACAACGCGTCTCTTCCGAAATGCTTCACATACATTAGCCGAACTGATATTCAATGCCTGGTCAGAAGCAGGAAAACCCGCTTTTGGAGTTGTAAGTTCAGTTCCTTTTGTCAGTGTTTCTAACACAATTGTATATCCCAATCCCACCCGGGGAAATTTGATTTTAAAAGTAGATAATATGCAAAGCGCAGATGTTTACAATGTTATGGGTAGGAAGGTGGCGCAATTTTATGACACTCAAACTAATCTGAGCTACCTCCCTGCCGGAATTTATATGCTCAACATTTATTCCAAAAACGGAATGCTCCGGAAAGTCAAAGTGGTTCTGGAGAAATAAACCGTTTTTTCGGCTCTTTGTTTTAATCGTGGTGGACATACATTTTAAAATATTGTTTGTTTTTTGTACTTTCAAAAACAAAAATTCCTATAATTCGTTTAATAATTGTATAACTCGTATTTATGAAAAAACTAATAATAATTGCTATGACAAGTATGTTGATGGCCTGTGGTGCTGAAAAAACATCCACACCTAAGATGGAAGATTTTAAATATTCGGTTGATCGTTTTGCAGATATTGAGATTCTGCGTTACCGTGTTCCAGATTTTGAAAAACTAAGTTTGAAGCAAAAGGAACTGGTTTATTTCCTCACCGAAGCAGCGTTAGAAGGACATGATATTCTTTACGACCAAAACAATAAATACAACCTTTGCGTTCGCCGCACGCTCGAAGCTATTTATCTGAATTATCAGGGCAATCGTAAATCTGTAGATTTTGAGCGTATGACAACCTACCTGAAAAGGGTGTGGATGGGAACTGGTATACACCACCATTATTCAGAAGATAAGTTTATTCCGGAGTTTTCGGAAAAGTTTTTTGAAACGGCGTTACGGTCTGTAGAGCCGCAATGCATTGCGGCTTTACTTCAACCTGGTGAAAAAGTTGATGATCTGATTAAGAAGCTGGAACCAGTTATTTTCGACCCAACAGTTTATCCAAAACGCACCAATCAAGCTGCAGGTGTGGATTTAATCAAAACTTCAGCTAATAACTATTATGGCGACGGAGTTACTCAGGCTGAAGTGGAAGCATTTTATGGTAAAATGAAGAACCCGAACGACAGTACACCTATTTCTTACGGTCTGAATAGCAAACTGGTAAAAGAAAACGGATTTTTGGTTGAAAAAATCTATAAAGTGGGCGGATTGTACAGTCAGGCTATCCTGAAAATTGTGGGTTGGCTGGAAAAAGCTGCTACTGTGGCCGAAAATGAAAAGCAGAAAGAAGTAATCAATTCATTGATTAGCTTTTACGTTACCGGAAATCTGAAAACCTATGATGAATATTCCATAAAATGGGTGAAGGACGTGGCTTCGCTGGTTGATTTTGTGAATGGCTTTACCGAATCGTATGGCGATCCGCTTGGAATGAAAGCCAGTTGGGAATCGATGGTTAATTTCAAAAACATAGAAGCTACCAAACGTACTGAAATAATCAGTGCTAATGCACAATGGTTTGAAGACCATTCGCCAATAGATCCGAAATTCAAAAAGGAAAAGGTAAAAGGTGTTTCGGCCAAAGTTATTACGGCAGCTATTCTAGCAGGTGATTGCTATCCTGCTACCCCAATTGGTATCAATCTGCCAAATTCAAACTGGATACGTCACGAATATGGGTCAAAATCAGTTACCATAGAGAATATTACCGAAGCTTATGATCAGGCTTCGTTGGGAAATGGTTTTGCCGAAGAATTTATGTGGAGTGATATCGAGCGCAAACGTGCCAAAGACTTTGCTTCGCTCACCAATAACCTGCATACCGATTTGCACGAATGTCTCGGACATGGCTCAGGGAAACTTCTGCCGTGTATTGACCCAGATGCGCTGAAAGCTTACGGCTCAACCATCGAGGAAGCCAGAGCCGACTTGTTTGGATTGTATTATATGGCTGATCCAAAAGTGGTTGAACTTGGATTGTTGCCTGATAAAGAAGCATACAAAGCCGAATATTATCAGTTTATGATGAATGGGTTGCTGACTCAGCTCACCCGTATTCAGCCGGGCAAAAACATTGAGGAAGCACACATGCGCAATCGGCAGCTGATTGCTTCTTGGGTTTATGAGCGTGCAAAAGCTACTAAGGCTGTTGAAATAGTAAAACGTGCCGGAGAGACTTTTGTGGTTATTAATGATTACCTTAAAGTGCGTGAATTATTTGGAAACTTATTAGCTGAAATACAACGAATTAAATCAACCGGTGATTTTGAAGGTGGCAAAAAACTGGTAGAAACTTATGGAGTAATGGTGGATCAAAAACTTCATACAGAAATACTTGTCCGTTACAAAAAACTTAACCTTGCACCCTATAAAGGTTTTGTAAATCCGGTTTACAAACTTGTGATGAATGATAAGGGTGAAATTACAGACGTGAAAGTGTCTTATGATGAGAACTATATCGAACAACATTTGAGGTACGCAAGAAATTATTCAAATTTGCCGACATTCAATTAAAAATCAATCAAAATACTTGCTTTATAATTTCAAAACGACTTCTGACTATTTTTCTATTAATTAAGTTTTTTACTTTTTACAAATTTGTGACAATAAGAAGTCTTACTGACTATTCAGAACATTGCTCCACTCTTAGTTGTTTCACAAAAGAGTTTTATTTGCTACTTTTGCAAACTAATAAAAAAGACTTCATTCACACTATGTTTACTATATCCAAAGAATTTCATTTTTCGGCAAGTCATCAGTTGTTTGGCTTATCAGATGGTCATCCCTGCGGACGACTGCATGGTCATAATTACGTTATCAGGGTTTTTCTGCGTGCCGAAAGTCCGAATGTTGAGGGTTTTGTACAGGATTATAATGACCTTAAACCTATTTCGGACTGGGTGAAAGATGTACTTGATCACCGCAATCTGAATGATGTTTTCGGTTTTCAAACATCTGTGGAGAACATGAGTAAATACATTTATGATACCTTCAAGCCTCAGTTCCCATTGCTTTTTGCAATAGAAATGAGCGAAACTCCCAAAACAAATTGCCGCTATGAAGCCTGATTCTGGGTTGGATATCGTGTTGAAAGTGGTGGAAATTTTTCACTCTGTACAGGGCGAAGGTGCCAATACCGGAAAGTCGGCTGTTTTCGTTCGTCTATCGCATTGCAATAAAAACTGCTGGTTTTGCGATACCGATTGGTCTGTCGGTACTGATATGACTGTAGCAGAAGTGCTTGCTGAAGTAAATTCTCTTTCTAATCAAGAAGATTACCCCCATAATTTAGTTATCTGGACCGGTGGTGAACCTACTTTACAGCTTACTGACGAGGTTTTGGAGCATTTTTCGGGATTTTATAATTGTATTGAAACAAACGGTTCAAATCCTGTTCCTGCTCGTATTCAGTATATTTCGTGTAGTCCGAAAGTAAGTCCGGATATTTTAAAGAAGAATTTTAAACACGTCAATGAATTCCGTTATCCGGTTGGAGTGGGAGAGACCTTACCTGAGATTTCAGATTTGCCTCAAGCTGATAACTATTTTCTCAGCCCGTTGTTTATGGGTCACGAAAAGAAACGGCTTGAAGTTAGTGCCGAAAATGTAGAGTATTGCATTGAATACGTGAAAAAACATCCCCAATGGAGACTTTCGCTTCAGACTCACAAATTTCTAAATATAAGGTAATAATAAAATCATCGTGAGTGCGGTGATAGAAATATACTGATACATAAGAAATGTTAAATGAAGCCAAATTATACCGACGGGCTTATTTCTTAAGCCTATTCACAATATTCTACAACTTGGTAGAAGGGTTGGTTTCTATCGCCTTTGGATTTGCCGATGAAACATTGACACTTTTTGGCTTTGGTGTTGATAGTTTTATTGAAGTGGTTTCGGGTATTGGAATCGCGATAATGGTACTTCGCATCATGAAAAATCCTCATAGTTCAAAAACCAAATTTGAAATTACTGCGCTGAATATCACGGGAGTTTCGTTTTATCTCTTGTCAGTGGGTCTTGTTGCTGGAATTTTCTTCAATCTGTTTCAGCATCACAAACCCGAAACAACTTTGTCAGGCGTGATTATTTCATTAATTTCTATTGCTGTGATGTTGTGGCTGGTTTCTGCAAAGAAAAAGGTAGGTAAAACGTTGAATTCCGAAGCAATTATTGCTGACAGTAATTGCACAAAAGTTTGTATTTATATGTCGGTGGTATTGCTTGCAGCTAGCGTTATTTATCATTTTACAGGTTTTGTGTATGCTGATATTATTGGTGCTGTCGGATTGATTTATTTCTCATTCTCGGAGGGTAAAGAATCTTTTGAAAAAGCTGAAGGCAAAGAATGTGACTGCGAATGTCATCAATGAAAATATTTGGCTAAAGCCGTAGACTGATTAATAGCTAAGAATGGGCTAAAGCCAAATCCAATCGTTTTTTGCTTCAAACTCCGTACAAACAAAAACCACAACCTCAGGTCAACAAAACAAAGTGATTTGATCTAAATGAGTATTTCAGATTGTGAGAATTTATTTCGCTATGTATGTTTGTAGAAAATTAAGATACATTCAATTTGAATAAGATAAGACACATAGTTATTTCACTGCTGACATTTAGCTGTATAGTAATTTCGGGTCAACCTACCATAGATGTGCATCGGCTGTTGTTGGGCGAAACGCTTCAATACAAAGCCAAATGGGAGTTTCTGACCATAGGCACAGCCACTACCAAATCGGAAAGGAAGCTTTACAAAATAGGTCAAAGTGTGTGTTGCAAAATACAGCTAGAGGGGACGACCAATGGATTGGCACGTTTATTTTACCTGAACGACCGTTGGATGTCGTACATTGATATTCATAACCTTACAACCCAAAAGGCTTTCAGAAGGATTCGCGAAGGCAGGTATAAGCTCGACGAGTTGACTTATTTTTATACTGAGCAGAAAAAGGCGGAAATCTGGTGTCTCGATTATCAAACCGAAAAATTTCAGTACCGAAAAACGTATAAAACCCCGGTAAATATAAGGGATGTGGTGGCCGGATTTATGATGATACGACTGGTCGATTTGTCGAAATATAATCCGGGGGCGCGATTCGTGATTGATGGGTTTTACGAAGATACAGGCTATAAAATCGACGTGACAGTGTGCGGTATGGAATACGTTAAGACGGATAAGGGCAAGGCACTCTGCTATAAACTTAAGCCTTCTGTTCCCAAAAACAAGGTGTTTCAGGATGTAAACTCTGTGGATGTGTGGATAAATGTCAATAAACCCTATCAGATTGTCAGTATACAGGCACGACTTATATTGGGCAATTTATGTATTGAACAAATCTAAACATTTTCTTATAAATAAACGTTCTAAATAAAGAAATATTTCCTCAATTCCTTCCTTGTATATACTGTAGAATATCAATACTATAGCTTCTTTTTGGAAAAGTGTTGTTTGTTTCGTGTGCGCACACAGATTGAATTTATTTTTCAGAAATGAATATTAATATTACCTTTGTGTCGTTGTTTTCCGTGTGCCCACACGGTCGAATTAAGAAGCAGTGAATTTACTGTTTTTTGTTTTTTTTAAATAGCATAGTCAATAGGGGTATTCTCACAATTAGGAATTAGTATTAGAAATTTTATAGGTATAAATTTAGTTTAAAAACAGTTAAGTATGGAAAGATTGAATAGAAAATCAGCAAACATTAGTACCGCTTATCCCGAACGTATTATTCAGTTTGGTGAAGGTAATTTTTTACGTGCCTTTGTCGATTGGATGGTGTGCAACATGAACAAAAAAGCTGACTTCAATTCGAGTGTAGTGGTGGTACAACCCCTTCCAAATGGAATGATTGATATGCTCAACGAACAAGATGGTTTGTATCACGTTAATCTTCAGGGACTTGATAAGGGCGAAACGGTGAATAGTATTGAACTGATTGATGTTATCAGCCGCTCACTGAATCCTTATACGCAGTTTGAAGAATACCTGAAACTGGCTGAGCAACCTGAAATGCGTTTTGTGTTTTCAAACACCACCGAAGCAGGAATAGCGTTTGATGAAGAATGTAAGCTCGAAGATGCTCCGGCAAATTCATATCCGGGCAAACTTACCCAGTTGCTTTATCACCGCTTTAAAACCTTCAATGCTGCAGCAGATAAAGGTCTTTTGATTTTCCCCTGTGAATTGATTTTCCACAACGGAACAGAACTTAAGAAAACAATTCAACAATATATTGAACTATGGAACCTGGGTGCTGACTTCCAAAACTGGTTTGAAACAGCTTGTGGAGTATATTCTACCCTGGTCGACCGTATTGTTCCGGGTTATCCGCGCAATACAATTAATGAAATTCTTGAAAAAATTCAACTGGAAGACAGACTGGTTGTTCAGGCAGAAATTTTCCATTTGTTCGTTATTGAAGCTCCTAAAAATGTTGCTAAAGAATTCCCAGCCGATAAAGCGGGATTGAATGTATTGTTTGTACCGGATGAAAAACCATATCACGAACGTAAAGTAACTTTGCTGAATGGTCCTCACACGGTGTTGGCTCCTGTAGGTTACCTTGCCGGACTGAACATTGTAAAGGAATGTTTACGCGATGAAGTGATGTCTAAATTCGTTTATATGATTATGTATAAAGAATTAATCGAAACGCTTGATCTTCCGAAAGCCGAGTTAAAGAAATTTGCCGACGACGTGGTGGAACGCTTCAACAACCCATTCGTACACCATTTACTCACAAGCATTATGCTTAATTCGTTTCCGAAATTCAAAACCCGCGATTTACCCGGACTTAAAAAATACCTCGAAAGAAAAGGCGAACTTCCTTCGGGAATTGTATTGGGACTGGCTGCTATCATTACGTACTATAAAGGCGGAAAACGTGGAAGTACCGATATTGTACCAAATGACGATAAAGCCATTGTGGATTTATTAAAGATATTGTGGAGTCTGAATGATATTGAAGTAGTTGCAAAGGGAGTGTTGGCAGCCGAATTTATCTGGGATGAAAATCTGAATCTTATTCCCGGATTAACTGAGAAATTGACTTTCTACCTGAAACTTATTCAGGAATTTGGCATGAAAGAAGCTGTCCGTTCCATTGTTTCGAAACGTTTTAGCTTGTCAGTTAAAGTTGACTTTGAATTGCCGCAAATTGTGGAGTAATCTGCTAATGTGCTAATCTGCCAATGAGATAATTAGAAAATTGGCTAATGAAGTAAGGACGGTAATGAATGAAAAAATAGTAAATAGTAAATGAATAAATAGTAAATATATTTATGAAATTTTTAAAGATAAATACCGCCGATAATGTGGCTGTGGCTCTTGTAGCACTTTCAGTTGCTGAAGTATTGACAGTCGAAAACGTCGAAGTTACGATTAATGCTGATATCCCAATGGGACATAAGTTTGCACTGAACGATTTTGCCGAGAATGATAACGTAATCAAATACGGTTATGCCATCGGACATGCCCGCCAGACTATCAAACAAGGTGATTGGGTAAACGAAACCAACATAAAAACCAATCTGGAAGGTTTGCTCGATTACGAGTACAAACCACAGGATGTGTCGCTTGATATTCCAAATCGCAACTTGACTTTCAAAGGTTACAAACGTGCCAATGGAAATGTCGGTGTCCGAAATGAAATTTGGATTGTGCCTACGGTGGGTTGTGTAAACGGAACAATCAATTCACTGGCCGAAAAACTCCGTGCCGAAACACAAGGCAAAGGTGTGGATGCTATCGTGGCTTATCCGCACAATTACGGCTGTTCGCAGCTTGGCGACGACCACGAAAATACCCGTAAAATACTTCGCAATATGATTCAGCATCCAAATGCCGGTGGAATATTGGTTGTTGGATTGGGTTGTGAAAACAATCAGGTGAAAGCATTTAAAGAATTGTTGGGCGATTATGATGAAAGCCGAATCAAATTCATGGAAACCCAAAAGGTGGAAGATGAATACGAAGAGGGAATGGAGTTGCTCCGTGAGATTTACGAAGTGGTATCAAAAGATGTTCGCGAAGATATTCCGCTTTCAGAACTCAAAGTTGGTTTGAAATGTGGTGGTTCAGATGGACTTTCGGGAATTACTGCCAATCCGCTGTTGGGTGTCTTTTCTGATTTTTTTATTGCACAGGGTGGCATCTCTGTATTGACCGAAGTACCTGAAATGTTTGGAGCTGAAACTATTCTGATGAACCGTTGCGTAAACAAAAACATGTTCGACAAAACAGTATTGCTAATCAATGATTTCAAAGAATATTTTACTAAAAATAATCAACCCATTTACGAAAACCCTTCACCGGGAAACAAAGCCGGAGGTATTTCAACGTTGGAAGAAAAATCACTCGGTTGTACGCAGAAATGCGGTAAATCGCTTGTGAAAGATGTGTTGATGTACGGCGAACAAATCAAAACAAAAGGACTGAACTTGTTGAGTGCTCCCGGAAATGATTTGGTGGCAGCTACAGCTCTGGCTTCAAGCGGTTGCCAATTAGTCCTTTTCACTACAGGCCGTGGTACGCCATTCGGAACTTTTGTCCCAACCATGAAGATTTCAACCAATACGCCGCTTTACGAGCGTAAAAAAGGCTGGATTGACTTCAATGCCGGAACTATAGTTGAAAATGAATTGATTGAGCAGGTAAATGAACGTTTTATAAATTATGTTATCAGCGTAGCTTCGGGCGAAAAAGTTAATAACGAAAAGAAAAATTACCGCGAAATAGCGATATTCAAAACGGGAGTGACTTTATAAGTTTATAACATTTAATCAAGAATCGGCTGAATTTAAAGAAATTCAGCCGATTCAATATTTAATGAACAAATTTGATATTTTACAATAAATTATTCAATAATTTGTCAGGTGTTTGATATATTAAAATTAACTCATTCAACCATATTATGGAAAACATTTTGAACGTCTTCGTCTTCCTCAATTTTGTCGATTAGCTTAATTACCTGGGCTTTTTGTTCCTCATTCAACTCTTTCATATCGTTAGGTATACGTTCAAATTCAGCACTGAAGATTTCAAAGCCATTTTCTTCCAGGTATTTTTGTATTAAAGAGTATGAAGAGAATTCACCATAAAGAATAATAGCTTCCTCGTCTTCAACCAGTTCGTCAACACCAAAATCAATCAATTCAAGCTCAAGTTCGTCAATGGATACTTCTGGTTTTATACCAATTCTGAAAACACATTTATGATCAAATACAAACTGTAACGAACCGGTAGTTCCAAGTGAACCTCCATGACGATTGAAATAACTTCGCACATTAGCAACTGTACGGGTAGGATTGTCTGTTGCTGTTTCTACCACTATAGCAATACCGTTAGGTCCGTAGCCTTCATAAACCATTTCTTTGTAATCAGCTTCGTCTTTCGAAATAGCCTTTTTGATTGCGCGTTCAACGTTCTCTTTGGGCATATTTTCCTTTTTCGATTGAGTAATCAATACTCTCAGACGCGGATTGGTATCTGGTTCGGGACCACTTTCACGAACCGCAATGGTAATTTGTTTTCCTAATTTTGTAAATACGCGGGCCATATTACCCCAACGTTTCATTTTTGTCGCTTTTCTGTATTCAAACGCTCTTCCCATGATTATATTTCTATCTTTTTTAGTTATTCATTTTCGGACAACAAAAGTATTAAAACAGTAGCAAACTACCATCAAATATAGGATTTTTTTTTGTAAATTTATAAGTACCGAACTTCGCCGTTTAACAAACTATCAAAAAAGGAATTATTTTGCATAAGTAATTACAAATTCAACACGTCTGTTTAGTGTTCTACCTTCTGCTGTTTTATTAGTAGCCGTGGGAAGATTATCACCATAACCTCTATAACTCATTCGACGGGCATCAACTCCCTTTAATACAAGATAAGTGAAAACAGCCTGAGCACGTTTTTCAGACAACATCTGATTAATTTCATGTTTTCCAAGATTGTCAGTATGTCCTTGAATTTCAATATTCAATAATGGATATTTGTTTAATGCATCAGCTATTTGATCAAGAATATCGAATGAAATAGGTTTAATTGTGTAACGTGCCGCTTCAAACTGAATACCTTGTAAAGCTTTTTCAAAAAGTACTTTTAGATTAATTGTAATTTCTTCTTTGCTGCTAGGTGCTATTACAACTGGTTCAGGCTTTGGCTTTGATTCTACCTTAACATCAGGTTTTGATTCAGGGCAACCACTATTTCTAATTGAGCCGGGAATTGTAGGACATTTGTCTAAGTAGTCGGGAACACCATCACCATCTGTATCACGGGGACAACCCGAAGCATCAACCATTCCATGTGCCTCCGGTGCTGTATTAGGACATTTATCAAGATAATCAGGAACACCATCACCATCCGAATCAAGCGTACAACCGTTTTTATCTACAAATCCTTTTGCAATTGAAGGTGTATTTGGACATAAATCAAGGTAATCGGGTATTCCATCTCCATCTGTATCTACAAGACAGCCATTTTTATCGACAAAATCTTTAGCATCAGCAGGTGAGTTTGGACATTTATCTAAATAATCAGGAACACCATCTTTATCACTATCGAGTGTACAACCATCTTTATCAACAAAACCAATTGCATCTTTTGGTGTATCAGGACATTTGTCTATAAAATCAGCAACTCCATCTTTGTCTGTATCAATTAAACATCCATCTTTATCAACGAATCCTATCGCATCTTTTGGACTATTTGGGCATTTGTCAAGATAATCAGGTACACCATCTCCATCACTATCAATAGGACATCCATCTTTATTCACTTTTATCCCTTTTGGTGTGTCAGGACATAAATCAAACTTATCGTTAACACCATCACGGTCAGCGTCTTTACGATTTCCTAATGCAATAGTTAAACCAAGTCCTATATTAAATCCATTTCTATTATACGGAATAGGAATCATATTCTTTAAATATAAAGAATTATTACTCAATGGAACATAATCGGCAGATAAAAACCAATGAAGAGGACCTGTCCTCAAGCCTAAACCTGCTCCCAAGCTCTGCTTACCATTAAAAAGAGAGTAAGATACCGATAGATTGACCCATTCGGCAGGGCGACCATTAATAGAAAAAGTTACTTCCTGATTCACTCTATGAATCGTATCATCCATTAGAATCGTACGTGACAGAAGTCCAAGACTCAGCTTATTATCCAGAAAGGATAATTCAGCACCAACATTTATTTTTGGAGTAAGGTATGAATTATATCCACCCTCAGTTGAATCATTTACACTAGTTGATAATTCATCTTCAATCATTCCGATTAGAGTACCAATGTTGTCTCCATTATTAATTATTTTTGAGCCTGAATATGCTAGTTTATTATTTCGAAGCTTTTGATTCCAGTGAATCAAGCCTAAATCAGTCGCAGATGCTGATAGAGTTAAGCTTTCAAAGGGTTTAAATGTGAAACCAAGATCGATAGCACCTCCAAGTCCGGCTGGTTTTAAACTAAAGAGTGAACTCGAACTTCTGTAATATTGTCCACCTTCAATCAATTTTAATGAGTCTGCTGTTGCTGTTAATTTTGTGTTCTGTGCAATATACACAACATGGTTATTGCCATACAGGAATTTCAGTTTTCCTCCATAAGACCATTTATCATTTACTTCTCTGGAATATCCGACAGCAGCTTCAGTATATGCAATTAAATCTGTATTAAAATTATCAAAACTCGATGGATAAGTAACATTTTCAGGTGTTAGCCACAATTTAAAAATGGACTTTGGGATACCTATTTTACCAACGATATTTTCGGACAGCGAAAAATTCCAGTATATTTTCTTATTTCTGAAGCCAAAACTTAAGAAATTCACCCGAGCACTAGTTTCAAATTCTGTATAGTCTTTTGATGAACCTGATGAGAAATCTGACAGTGAGTTGTAAAAATTATCCATATTGGATTTGTCTGGGTTGAAGCTAAATTTAGTATTTAATGGAGATGAATTTCCTAAACTAAACCGTGTATAACCTATTACAGGTAGACCCAGATAAAAATCACTGAAAGGTTGGAACGCCGGATTCAACTCATTTCGTTGCGGCAGGTTTTCCATGAAATACATTGTATTCACCTGCTGTACATTCACTACTTGTGAATCGATTACTGACATTGTCATACTAAAACAAACTAAAGTCAATAGCTTAAGCCCATTATTTTTTTTCATACAAATGTAAATTATTGGTTTAACATTATGAGGATTTTTTTTGATAATCTATTTTTTTTGATTGTAAATTATTATTACTTCAGTTGTTAGGTAATATTATTTTGGTTTTAAAACCCATTATTCATACATTGGCCATTGATAATAACCCGAAATACTGTATTATCTGTTTAACTTATATTTTTCGGATAATTTGGGTTTTATTGAATGCTAAAGAGGATTTATTTTTTACAAATATACCCATTTTAAGTCCAAAACTATTTTTAATTGTAAAATGAAACGGATTAGTTGTTGAAACAGCATTTATAGTTGATTGATTGCCTTCAAATGTAAGCGTATAAACTATAAATTTGGTTTTTTTCAAATCTTCAATGGTATTTTTATTCAATCCAAACAATAAGGTCTGACTTTTTAAACCATCGGTTTTCACGGTTCCATCTGTATTAATTTCGGGGGCAGTTAACTGATAGGAACTGAAAATATTTCCTGCTAAAGCATTGTCTTTGATAGTAGTTATGTTACAGGCAATCGTATCGTTTGCTATATTCGATTTAAAGAAAGTCATCCGATAAACAGCTTTTACAGGTAAACCATTCGTAATATTGAGTACTAGTACTGCTGAATCAATGCTGTTAAGTACCGACCCTATACTTTGTCCTACATTTTGTATTGTATCCGTTAAGTTATAACTACTTCCAGCTTTAAAACTCAACTTCATCAGAGTTGTAAGGTCAAATTTTATGGTGTTGTTATCGGTAATGAAATCAGTCATACGTTTAGATTCCGGATTATTAGTTACAGTGTATTTATATTCCATTGTATTTGGATATGGATTAGTATTAATCAGTTTGTCAATTTCTCCATTAATACTGTTGAACGGATTAAACGATACCGAATCTTTTTTCCCTGGAATTGTAGGACCATTCAAAATCAATGAAGTTGAGTTAGTTGTATGACCGTTAAACCAGGCAAGTTGAAAGTTTGTAGCTGAATTTTGGTTATAAGTTTTGAGATAATCTAGTTTTATTAAGGCATCTACACCCAAATTACTGGTTGCTTTAATCGTCAATGTAGGATCATCGAACTTAAGATAGCCGCTTGGAACTAATTCTGCTATATTAAAAGGCAAAGTTAGAGTATTTGATAGCGAAATCGGGAATTTTCCACGAGCTTCAGCTAAAATCAAATTTACAAAGCTTAGCTTTATCGTTATTTGAGGATTTGCTCCCAATGGAATACTTTTACTTTGCTTATTAATAGTAACATTAATTTTTAATGGAATTTTGGCTGACCCATTTGCAAAAATTGAAAATGCTCCCAATTTAATTTGACCTGCCAAACCATATTGAATAGGTACAAAAGTTAGTTTAGTTCCGTCATTTACTTTAAGTTTATCCAAAATAAATTCAATGTGTATATCATTTGCCGGAATTTGTTGGATATCGGAAGTGGCATCTACAGTAACGTTTATTAATCCGGAACTCATTTTTAAAGTATCTATTCGTTGTTGGCTGATATTTCCGTTTATCCCTAATCCAAGAGTATCTGATATAGGTGGTATAATTATAGGCGAATTGGCCGGATAAGTATATCCTCCCTGAAAAGGTGAAAGAGTTTTTGTAAAAGGTTTTACTGAATCTGCCAAATTTATAGGTTTAAAGGTATATTCTGTGCTGATTGAATTATGTAAGAATATATCATTTTTTATTGTATCAATATTTCCGGGCATTCCGAATTTTCTAAAAATATCATTTATCGTAAGTTTTGCTTCTCCAACGGGTATAACCAATGATTGATCAATTTGAATATCTTTTGATACATTGAGTAAATCTACATCACTCAAACATGAGTTAAAAAATACTGTTACGCCAGTACAAACAAAAATAATTAGTTTTATATCAGAAAACCATTTCATTTGCAATATTTTTAAAAAATATGTAACTGATTTTACAGTGAAATTTAAGTGATAAATTAAAAGTTTCAAAGATAACAATTTTTTGTTTAATTTCTTACAAATGTAGACATTTTGCTGAAATTTATGAGTAAAATTCATTTTTTAGTCCTCATCTGTATCGTATCCATAAAGTCCGGTGCGAATATGCATTCGTTTTAAAGTCGACTTATTTAACACAATATTTATTCCAAGATGTAAATTATAAACTTTTGAATTATATGACAATGCTAAATTATTTTTACCAGAAGCAGAAAGTGGGATGTTTACTAATTGTAAAGGGAAATAATCTGCTCCGAACAACCAGTGAACCACCCCGGTACGCAATCCAAATCCCAAACCAATGGTACTGAATTGCCCGTTCATAACCGAATAACTCAGACTGGCGTTAAACCATTTCAGTGGTTTAGCATTAATTGAAGTAGTAACTTCTTCAATTACAGCCTGATTTAGTAATTCGCTGTGTGAAAGAATGCCAAAGCTAAGCATGTTTTCGTAAAATTTATATTCAAAACCTATATTAAGTTTTGCTTGTGTACTTGTAAAATAAGATTTTGTTGACTGACTTATCTTATATGATGCTTTCAAACTATTTAATAGCGAATCGGTTAACGATGACCCTGAAAAAATACCGCCAAGTGATAATACTGAACTACCATTAAGTTGTTTTATTCCATCATACCTGTAATCAATGTTATAATTAATGTTATTCACATTATTAAACCAGTTTATTATTCCGAAATCCAATAGAGAAGCAGACAAAAAGATATCATTGTTTAATTTGTAATTCACTCCCAAATCGATACCTGTTCCAATTCCTGAAGGTTTATTCAGAAAATTCAATACTCCTGCATTACCATTTATTGTAACCGATTGAAATTGATTGTCAATAATCACAGGCAAACCACCTGAATATTTCACCGAACCACTTCCCTTAAAAGTCCATTCGTTGATGTTTGCATCAATATTTAGTGTTGAATTAGTATTTGAAATATTCATATTTCCAACTAAAAGTTTTAATTTAGCACCTATTGTGAGATTGGACGAAATTCTTTTGTTGTAACATGCTCCAAATTCAGTATAGAAGCTAATATTTGTCTGAAAACTATTCAAATTAAAAGAATTATTGTAAATGTCAGGAGTTCCATTCAATGCAAGTTTGAAGAAATCTTTTGGTAAGCCGGCATTGGCAGTTATCCGTTGGTCGATTGAAAACGTAAGATAATCTTTTTTATTTCTCCAACCAAATGCAAGAATGTTTATTTTTGCAACTGCTTGAATTACTGTAGTTGATTGCAAAGTATTGAAAAAATTATCAGCATTTACCTGATTAAATAGAACAGTTTTTCCGTTTGAATTGTAAACTAAATCTTTAATGGTTAACGAATTATTTCCAACCTCGAATGAAGTATATCCTATTAAAGGAAGGCTGACAAAATAATCTGTTTTTGGTTTGAATGCGGGGTTATAATCCTGTCTGAGAGGATTGTTTTCAATAAAATAGCCATTACTGATTTGTTGAGCAAACACGGTGGTTGATAATGCGCTTATCAACAAACAACAAACCAATGTTTTGAAAACTCTCATCAGGTAAAAGGAAGTATCTGAAATTATTTAATAGAATTCCCAAAAGTACATTTTTTTCGTTGCATATCAAGTAGTTGACAGTTATTTATTACTAACATAAGTCTTTTCGGGGAAATTTACCAGAAAAACGGTTTCAGTAGCGCGTGTGAGAGCAGTGTACAACCAGCGATAAAAATCACTATTAAGCTGATCATCTGTCAATTGCCCCGAATCTATAAATACCTTTTTCCATTGTCCACCTTGTGCCTTGTGGCAGGTTACTGCGTAGGCAAATTTCACCTGAAGCGCATTATAATACTCGTTTTCCAGTATTTTTTTGTAAAGCTCTTTTTTAGTGGTAATCTCTGGATAATCCTCTGCTACAGTTTGAAATAATTTATTAGTCATTTCGTTCATAACGGCAGGCGATTCAGATTGCAGCGCATCAAGCCAGATACGCGCATCAATTTCCCATTCGTAATCCAGCGACCGCAGACTTAAATCCACAAACCGGAAACCATACATTTCGTGATGCTTTCGAACGCGTGTAACCTGCAGGATATCACCATTTGCAATGAAGTCAATTTCTTTGTAGGGCTTGTTCCAAAAATAATTATTGCGTGTTACCATCAATAAATCGCCGTTGGTAAGCTCATCTTCCTTCATCATAACCCTTGCGCGAATGCCATTATTATACATATTCGCTCGCTTATTCGACCGTGTTACCACAATAGTATCTTCAACCCCAACACCTTCGTACGAACGCTGAATTTCGTCAATCAATTCCATTCCACTCAGCTTTTTTATATCAGAAAATCCCGCCAGTTCGAATTTAGGAAAATCTGATGTTTCTTGATCCTGTAACTGTTGACGTAGCAGTGTAGCATTATGTAAAATCCCACTTTCCAATGCCTGACGAACTACATGTGTTAGCGTATATTCATGCACTTTCAAACCATAACCATGTAGTTTATCCAGTTCAAGTGCAGGACTGTGAGGTTGCATTATCGGAGGCAACTGAGCAGTATCGCCCAGTAGTAAAAGGCTACAACCTTGTCCGCTGTAAACAAATTCAACCAAATCATCGAGCAATCGTCCAGACCCAAAGGTGCTTTCTGTTCCGGTATTCGAAATCATGGAAGCTTCGTCGACAATAAATAATGTATGAGTATTCAAATTATCGGCCAGTTGAAACCTGAATTCGGACATCGATTTCTGCCGATAAATCTTTTTATGGATGGTAAAAGCAGGAAAGCCTGAATATCCGGCAATAACTTTGGCAGCTCGACCAGTAGGAGCGAGGAGTATAGATTTCTGTTTCAGTTCATTCAATGCTCGTACTAACGCACTTACTACCGAAGTTTTACCCGTGCCTGCATACCCGCGCAACAAAAAACATTTCTCGTTGTCGGTGGACATCAGAAATATGCCAAGTGCCTCTATCAGCTGGGTTTGCTGCTCGGTTGGTTCAAACGGAAGTTGCGCATGAATACGTGTAGCAATGAAATTGTGTAACATAACTACAAACTTACATAAAATATTTCAGACTATTACCAATGAAACACCGTAAAAGGTTCTGCATGATGCAGATTAACCAATGGATTACCGTTGAAGGTTCTGCAAGTTGCAGATTAACCAATGGAATACCGTTGAAGGTTCTGCAAGTTGTAGATTAACGAATGAAACACTGTTGAAGGTTCTACAAGTTGTAGATTGATTAATCAGCTTATAAACAGCAAACTAATTGTTAGTCTATTACTTACCTCTATTTGTTCTCTATAAATTCAAATACGAATTTAGTATTGCTCAACATCGAATCAAGGCTTTAAAATTAACCTTATTCCGTTTTCAGTTAAGATGTATAAAATTTTTATTAAATCTTACGTTAACTAAATATCTCAATTTAGCAGATTTTTTTAGTTGAATAGGTAACATACGATGTAAATAAATGATTACAAGATTCATTAAAATGAAATACATTTTATGAAAATATACTGAGTTTTTGAAAAAGAATTATTAATTTTTGCAGATTAATGTTTGAATTGATGATATTTTTGTTATTTTTGTACTAAATTTAAACGTAGTATTATCATTTTGGTTGTTACTAAATATCAATGTATATAATCTAATTTTAATGATAATTATTTGCCAATAAATTGATTAGCAATTCACACTAATATAAGAAATATCATAAGTATTTATGCCAACAGCCATTAAATTTGAAAATATCTCTAAACAATACCGCCTTGGGTTGGTTTCAACCTAAACTCTGAGTCACGATTTGAATCGTTGGTTTTAACCAATAAATTAAGTTGTAGTGTCAATTTTATAAAATGTAGGAAATAAATAATACTAATCTGAAGTATAATAAAACTAGAGATTTTAAGAAACTGAATTTAAAATGAAAAGTATTGATAAATGAATGATTTTAAAGTAGTAAATAAAACATCGATATATTTTTATCTGTTGTTAATCAATTTATTTTATTCATTTATTTCAATTGCAACAAAACTTATATCTGATTTTAATATTAACAGTTGGAATTTTATATTTGGAATTGCTTTAGTTCTTTTTCTTTTTTTTGTTTATGCGGTGTTATGGCAACAATTACTCAAAATAGTTCCACTATCCACTGCTTATATGTTTAAGGGTTCTAGTGTTGTTTTCATAATGGTTGTTTCTTATATTGTATTTAGAGAAGATATAACTGTTTTTAATATAATTGGTTGCATTTTTGTTTGTGTTGGAATAACTATATTATTTGTGAAAAAATGAGTGTGAGGTTATGAATATATTTATTCTAGTAGTAATAATTGGTGTTTTTATGGCTTCAGTATCTCAATTGCTACTAAAGCAAAGTGCATTACTAAAGCAAAAATCAATCATAAAAGAGTATCTTAATGTGAAAGTTATTCTTGCCTATTCATTATTTGGACTTTCGGTTATACTGAACATAATTGCAATGAAATATGGGGTAAAACTGAAGGAAATACCAATACTTGAAACATTAGGTTATCTTTTTGTTTTTGGGTTATCCTTTTTCTTGTTGAAAGAACGATTAAATAAACAAGAATTAATTGCAACCGTTTTTATTCTGATTGGAGTTATTGTTTTCTATTTATAAACTATTTTCTAAATTGTAAAGTTTAACGAGCATGTCACAAAGCCTGATTTACAGAAATATATATATATATCGTTTGATGATGAATCTAATTTATTTTGGAAAATATAAACGTAGATTCGAAAACATATACAGCCTATTAAAAAAGGAAAAGACTTCTAATGTAATTGAATTATGTTTTGGAGATACTTATATAGCAAATTTCTGTAAAAAAAATGGTATTCAATGGACAGGGTATGATTTGAATGAAAATTTTGTAGCTCATGCCAAAAGGAATCATTTTAACGGCCTAAACGAAGATATTATAAAGTTAGACGAGTTTTTGAAGTGTGATACATATATTATGATTGGGTCACTATATCATTTTAAAGATGATGGTGTTGATTTAATCAGAAAAATGATTCAATCATCAAAACAAGTCATAATTTCTGAACCAATTAAAAATTTATCATCTACCAAAGGAATTATTGGTTTTGTTGCCAGACGATCTGCTAATACAGGTAAAGGTCATGAAGTTTTCAGATATAATGAAACATCCTTTATTGAAATGATTGAAAAATTGAATGTCAAGTACACAGTAGTTGCAATTGATAGAGATATACTAATTGAAATAAAAAAATGATTGAAATAAGTATAGTAGTACCAGTTTATAATAGCGAGGACAATCTTAGTGAGTTATGTGCTCAAATAAACGATGCCTTACAGACAGTGACTTATGAATTACTACTTGTAAATGATAGAAGTAAAGATAATAGTTGGGCTGTAATTAAACAAATGTCTGAAAAATACGCTCAGGTTATTGGAATAAATCTTCGTCGAAATGGAGGGCAGGATAATGCGATAATGGCAGGCTTGAATAATGTAAATGGTAATTACATAGTAATAATGGATGATGATTTGCAACATTCACCTTATGATATTATCAAATTATTGAATAGCTGTAAAAAAACAGAATCAGACATTTGTTTTGCAAATTTTAATGTAAAGAAGCAAGCTATTTGGAAGAATTTTGGAAGTTGGCTGAATGGTAAAATTTCAGAATGGTTATTGAATAAACCCAAAGGTATATATCTATCACCTTTTAAAATAATAACTAAGGAAGTAATTGATGAAATAATTAAGTATAGCGGACCTTATCCATATATTGATGGTTTGTTACTATCCGTTACTGATAATATGGTTCAAATTAATATAAAACATCATAAACGATTTCAAGGTAAAAGTAATTTCAATCTCACTAGGTCAATTTCTGTTTTTCTTAAACATGTAACTACTTTCTCCATTACTCCACTAAGAGTAGCCTCATTGATAGGATTTATTTGTTCCTTAGCTGGATTTTTATTAATACCGTATTATATTTTTGATCATTTTTTCAATAATAATATTGTTGAAGGTTGGACTACACTGGCAATTTTAGTATTATTAATTGGAGGTTTAATATTATTATCCCTTGGTATGACTGGAGAGTACCTTGGTAGAGCTTATTTAAATATAAATAAAAAACCTCAATTTATTATTAGGGAAATTGTAAAAAAAAATATTTTTTAGCTTATTATCAAATGTAATTAATCATAGCTTTACAATTATTTAAATATGATTCAATTTAATAAACCCTACCTTTCAGGCAATGAAACCTTGTATATAGAACAAGCCGTAAGATCAGGAAAAATTTCTGGTAATGGGTTTTTTACACAAAAGTGTCAGCACTTTTTTGAAGAAAAATATGGATTCAAAAAATGTTTACTAACTACTTCTTGTACAGATGCATTGGAAATGGCTGCAATTCTATGCGATATAAAAGCGGGAGATGAAGTTATTATTCCTAGTTATACCTTTGTGTCAACTGCACTGGCTTTTGTACGGCAAGGTGCAACTATCATTTTTGCAGATAGTTATGCTTATCATCCAAATATTGATGCAGATAAAATTGAGTTGTTAATTACTTCAAGAACTAAAGTGATAGTTCCAGTACATTATGCAGGTGTGTCTTGCGATATGGATAAGATTATGCAATTGGCAGATAAATTTGGTTTGTTGGTGGTGGAAGATGCAGCACAGGCGGTTGATTCGTATTTCAACAGTAAGCAGCAAACAGCAAGCACTAAAGCTTTAGGAAGTATTGGCCATTTCGGTTGTTTCTCATTCCACGAAACAAAAAATATTATATCTGGTGAGGGTGGTATGTTAGCAATTAATGATGAACGTTTTATTCAACGGGCTGAAATTATATGGGAAAAAGGAACTAACCGGGCTGAGTTTTTACGTGGCGAAGTGAATAAATACGGTTGGGTGGATATTGGAAGTTCATTTTTACCTTCAGAAGTGATTGCAGCTTTTCTTTGGGCACAAATTGAAAACTTAGACAAAATACAAAACAGACGAAAAGAAATATGGAACTTGTATTTTGAAAGTTTAAAACCACTTGCAGATAAAGGTCATTTTTCATTAGCTCTTTTACCAGACTATGCAACCAATAATGCGCATGTGTTCTATTTGGTGTGTAATTCATTGGATGATAGATCAAAGCTGATTGCTTATTTAAAACAAAACGAAATTCTTTCTGTTTTTCATTATCTGAGTTTGCATAGTAGTTCTTATTATTCTGATAAATATTATGGCAGTGAATTACCTGAATGTGATAGATTTGCAGATTGTTTGGTGAGATTGCCAATTTTTTATGAACTGACTTATTCTGAACTGAAATATATAGTTGATATTATTAATAAGTTTTATTTATTTGATTAATTATTTTCTGATGAATGTACCTAAATTATTGGGAAAAATAAACAATTATCCCCAAAAAAGTTTTTTCTTAGTGTTTTTAGGATTGGTATTATATCAATTAGTTTTAATTTTTCAAAGTTTTGAATTGTGTGATACAGGCTATTATGCCACCTGTTATCAAAATATATTAAGAAATCCATCTTCTGTTGTATTTAATTTTGGTTATTGGTTTACAGGTATTGTTGGTGGTGTTTTTGTTGAATTATTTCCCGAAAGTGGATTGTTGGGAATTCGGTTTTTAGGAGTATTGAATACTTCAGCAACTATATATATTGTATATAAATTGTTAAATGGTTATTTGAATAATATTGCATTATATTTAGGGTTAATTTTAGTAACTACTTCATTTGTAATCACACCAACAGAATTTTATCACAATCCATTTTCCTCATTTTTATTTGTTTATGCATCCTACTTATTATTTCAAGGTATAAACAAGAATAAACTTATTTTAATTGTATTTTGTGCTATACTTTTGGCTTTAAATGCATTTGCACGATTACCAAATATATTAGATATAGCATTAATTTTAATTTTTCCAATTCATGCATTTTATTATAAAGAGAGCAAAATAATCTGGATTAAAAGATCTTTAGTCTTATTATTTAGTTTCTTAATTTCAATAATTAGTATATTAGGAATTATGAAAATTATCGGTCATTATGACCTTTTTATTGAGAATATTTTAGAACTTAAAAGTGAAGCTGGTGGTAGTGGTAGTTACAATTTATTCACTTTGATTAATAGAAATATAAATGCATATATACATGTCTTTTCTACTGGTTTGTTAATAACAGTTTTTTTACTAATATTGTCTTATATTAGTCAAATGCTTAATAATTTTAAAATTAAGAATTTCTTATTAGTATTTATATTGCTTATTGCATTGTATTTTATGATAAGATTTATTTCAAGGATTGAACTTTTATATTACTTTTCATTGATTTCATTATTTTGGAATATATACTCAAAGGAAAATGAAATAAAAATTCTTAGTTGGATTGGATTATTTATGCTCATTCTTATGCCTATCGGTAGTGATGATTCAATATATATGTTGGGCTATTATTCAATCTGGATAGCAGTGCCATTGGTAGTTAATCTGTTTATTACAGAAAAATTCGGAGTTGCAATTAAAATAGAAAGCTTAGTACCAAAGAATAATTATCATTTTAAATTAGATAACCACAGTATTAAACTAGTTTTAGTCATGTTTTTAGTGGTATTTATTGGAAAAAACATAGTCGATGTTTCACATACATCTCATTTTGAATCACGCAGCCGTATACATAGAACATTCTCAATAAACAACCCAAGAACAAAATATATTTACACTACTAATGAACGTGCCAAAATTGTAAATGATTTATTAGATGGAATTAAGCCATATATAAAAGAAGGAGATGAAATTATTACTTATGAGTCAATTCCTATGATTTTTTATCTAACTAAAACAAAACCATATCTTGGTTCTCCTTGGCTTATTGCAATGAGTGGTTCTAGTCTTTCAAATAAAATTGAAAGAGTGAAAAAAATAAAAAAAACACTTCCACTTGTAATTAGGCAGAAATTTCCAACGATAGGTGGATTTGGAATTCCGAGTGATCAGTTTCTTTCGAGTACAAAGAATGGGAATCTTTATTTTAGTCAAGAACAGATTAGAGTATTCAACAATTTTTTAATTGAGAATAAGTATAAAATTATTTGGCAGAATACTTATTTTAATTTATATGCTCCACAAAATTGAACAAACTATCAATCATTATAATAAATTATTCAATAGACTATTAATCCAAACGTATTAAAATATTTATGCCAACAGCCATTAAATTTGAAAATATCTCTAAACAATATCGACTTGGACTGGTATCAACTCGAACCCTAAGTCATGATTTGAATCGTTGGTTTAAAACGTCTATCATGGGTAAAGAAGATCCATATCTTAAAATTGGTGAAGTAAATGACCGTGCTCAAAAAGGTACAAGCGACTACGTTTGGGCATTAAAGGATATTGATTTTGAAGTACAACAAGGTGAAGTATTGGGTATTATTGGTAAAAATGGCGCAGGAAAATCAACATTGTTGAAAATACTTTCTAAAGTAACAGCACCAACCACCGGTACAATAAAAGCTGCTGGTAGAATAGCTTCTCTACTTGAAGTAGGTACAGGTTTTCACCCCGAAATGACAGGTCGTGAAAATATTTATATGAATGGTGCTATTATGGGTATGTCAAAAACTGAGATAACCCGTAAACTTGATGAAATTGTAGATTTTTCTGGTGTTGAAAGGTATTTAGATACTCCTGCTAAACGGTATTCAAGTGGAATGACGGTGCGGCTAGGGTTTGCAATTGCTGCTCATCTGGAACCCGAAATTTTGGTAGTTGATGAAGTATTAGCTGTAGGTGATTTCGATTTCCAAAAAAAAGCCATTGGTAAAATGAAAAGTGTAAGCAGCCAAGAAGGAAGAACAGTTTTGTTTGTAAGCCATAACTTGCCAAGTGTAAGAAACTTATGTAACAAGGGGCTTTTATTACATAACGGTATGATTGACAAAATGGGGGATGTGAACGAAATAATTGATTTGTATTCAGAGAAATTTGTTTCATTCAATGCTAAGAAACAAATAACGATAGATGATTCATTCAGATATTTAAAATATAATAGATCAATTGAATTTTTAGAAGTTATACTTAACACAGATCAAAATAATAACGCTTTTGCAACTAATGAAGATATAAATTTGAAATTAGTTATAAAAGGAAATGAGAATGTAACCAATTTTCGGTTTGCTGTAGGCGTTTTCAATATTAGAGAAACTTGTATTGGTGTTTATTTCTCAGATCAAGTCTTTTCGATTGGAAAAAATGAAATTAAAACAATTAATTTTACATTGAAAGATACTCAATTAGCAAAAGGCCAATATTATTTAGATTTCTCAATTGGTAAGGGAAATGAAGTTAGTGGAATAAAAGATTTTGACTTAATTCAAAAAACAATATTTTTTGAAGTAGCATTTAAAGATATTAGAAAAGAAGAAATGATTTCAGTTTGGATGGAAACTTGGGGAAATATTAATTTTGGGAATGTTCAAATAAATAACTATTTATGAAGGTATTAATATTAGCGGGTGGTTTTGGATCAAGATTATCCGAAGAAACAACACTACGACCTAAACCAATGGTAGAGATCGGTGGAAAGCCCATTCTTTGGCATATTATGAAAATGTATTCAAATTATGGTTATAATGAATTCATAATTTTATGTGGTTACAAAGGATATATGATAAAAGAGTATTTCTCAAATTATTATAGTCACATGTCTGATATCACAATTGATTTACAGAAAAATGAAATGACTTTTCATAAGAATTATGCAGAACCTTGGAAAATCACATTAGTTGATACCGGGCTAAACACTATGACAGGCGGTAGAATTAAATGGGTAAAAGATTATATTGGAGATTCTCCATTCATGTTAACTTATGGTGATGGTGTATCTGATGTAAATATTGAAGAGTTGGTCAAATTCCATAAAAGTCATGGAAAAGCAATTACAATGACATCAGTTCAACCCGAGGGACGTTTTGGCGCTTTGGAAATTAATAATTCTAATCAAATAAATCAATTTAAAGAAAAACCGAGAGGAGATGGTTTATGGATTAATGGTGGTTTTTTTGTTTGTGAACCAAGTGTACTTGACTACATTGAGTCAAATCAAACTACTTTTGAACGTGAACCATTAGAGAAATTAGCTAGCGAGGGCGAATTATTTGCATATAAGCATCATGGATTTTGGAAAGCGATGGATACGCTTCGCGATAAAAATCTTTTACAGGAAATGATTGATAATGATAATGCAATATGGCTAAAATAGATATAAGGAATCATTTTGAAGGATTTTTTTCTGGTAAAAAAGTTCTAATTACCGGACATACCGGATTTAAAGGTTCATGGCTTACTATATTATTACATCAATTAGGTGCTCAGGTATATGGATATGCATTAAATCCTCCAACTAATCCAAGTCTGTTTGAATTAGCCGGAGTCGATAAAATTGTACATACAACCATTGGTGATATAAGGAATTTTGATTTGCTTTATTCTGTAATACAACAAATAAAACCCGAGATAATTATTCACATGGCGGCACAACCGTTGGTGAATATGTCATATAAAAACCCACGTGAAACTTACGAGGTAAATGTAATGGGTATTGTGAATTTATTTGAGGCAGTACGATTAACTGGCGGGGTTAAGTCTATTGTTAATGTTACCACAGATAAGTGTTATGAAAATAACGAATGGTATTGGGGATATAGAGAAAATGATCGATTAGGTGGATTTGATCCTTATTCAAACAGTAAAGCCTGCTCCGAATTAGTGACTTCTGCATTTACAAATTCATTTTTCAATCCAATGAATTACAAGATTCATGGTACTGCTATAGCTTCGGCTAGAGCAGGGAATGTAATTGGTGGTGGAGATTGGGCTGAAGATCGATTAATCCCCGATATTTTTCGCTCAATTGAAAGAAATGAAAAGGTCAGAATACGATATCCCTACTCAATCAGACCCTGGCAACATGTTTTAGAACCATTAACCGGATATTTGATGCTGAGTAAAAATTTATATGAACATGGTATAAAATTTTCAGGAGCATGGAATTTTGGACCAAATGATGATGATGCAAAAAATGTGGAATGGATAACAAAACAAATTTGCGAACTTTGGGGCGGAAATGCCGATTTTGAAATAGAAAACAAAATACATAATCATGAAGCAAACTTTTTAAAATTAGATTGTTCAAAATCCAAAAGTCAGTTGAAATGGAATCCAAAATGGAATATTATTACCACATTACATTCAATAGTTGATTGGAATAAAGCATGTTATTCACAAAATGATATGCTGGAAATAACCAAAAAGCAGATAAGTGATTTTTTTAATTCAAAGAATTTGATTTAAATTGTTGGTTATGACTGAAATATTAAGAAATATGACAATATTAATTACAGGGTCAAATGGATTTATTGGTAAGAACTTGTGTCGAGAATTACAACTTTCCGGTGCAAATATCATAGCGATTCTACATCGAAACAATGATTTGGATTTACCAATTGAGAAAATATATTATGATGGTACTTATGAAAGTTTATACTTACCATTGCAATCAAAAAAGATAGATGTGGTTGTACATTTAGCAACCTGCTTTCTTCCAAATCATAAAGAAGCTCAAATTACAGATTTAATTGATGCAAATATAAAATTAGGTACACATTTATTAGAACTTACCAAACAGAAGGGGATATCTGCTTTTATCAATACTTCTACCTATGCTCAAAATTCTAAACATCAGGGTTATGACCCTCAAAATTTATATGCTGCAACAAAACAGGCTTTTGAAGTTATAATGAAGTATTATGAGGAGACATCTCAAACTAAATTTGTAACATTAGAGCTAACGGATACTTATGGTCCTGGTGATTCGAGACCTAAATTTATTAATCTGATACTTAATGCAATATCAAAAGATGTAGTTTTTAATATGTCATTAGGAGAACAAGAAATTTGTTACCTGTATATTGATGACGCTGTAAACGCGTTTAAAACTTGTATTGAGCATTTGTATAATGCTGTTATAACTGAAAATTCTAAGTTTTCTGTTTATTCGGATGAAGTTTTTAAATTAAAAGACCTAGTAGTTGAAGTTTGTGATACGCTAAATGTAACACTTGAAATAAATCCTGGATTTTATCCTTACAGATTTCGAGAAATTATGACTTATCAGCCTTCTTATATAAAATTACCAGGATGGAAATGTGTGAATTCAATAAAGGATGGGTTGAAAAAAATGAAAAAAAATGCTTATGAGAATTGAAGATACAAAACTAAAAGGAGTTTATTTAATTAATGGAGTTCATTTTTCAGATTTGAGAGGTGATATTATCAAACCATTTTCCAGTGTTTTTTTTGAAGATAAGAAAGAACTTAATATTAATTTTAAAGAAACATGGTTTACCAAATCTCATAAAGATGTTATTAGAGCCATGCATTTACAAGTAGGTGATTTTGCTTGTGAAAAATTGGTTTCTGTTATTCAAGGTTGTGTATTGGATGTAATCCTAGATATGAGGAAAGATTCATCAACTTATGGAGAGTGGTTTGAAATAGAACTAAATGAAACAAATCCAGTAGCAATTTATATTCCTTTAGGTTGTGCTCATGGTTACAAAGTATTGAAAGATAATACTCTAACAATGTATATGGCTACACAAATACATGTTCCTAAAGATGATGTTGGGATCCGTTGGGATTCATTTGGGTATGACTGGAATTGTAAACAGCCAATCTTATCGGAGAAAGATTTAAATCTTCCTACGTTTGATTTTAAAAAGTTATGATAGTTATATGATAGCAATTTTAGGAGGTGGGATTTCGGGAATTTCTGCAGGGTATCATTTCAATTTGGGGGAAGTTGAATCGGTTGTGTATGAAAAAAATAGGACATGGGGAGGGTTGTGTGATAATTTTACAATTGGTAACGGTTTCTTATTTGATATTTTTGTTCATTTGTCATTTGCAAAAGATGAAAGTGTGAAAAACTTATTTTCACGCAGTACTGATATTTTAGAACATGATCCCATATCAACAAACTTTTATAAAGGATATTGGTTAAAACATCCTGCACAAAACAATTTGGCAAATCTACCATTTTTGGAGAAGATTAAAATTATTTCTGATTTTATCAAAAGACCAAATGTTTCTGTTTCAGAATTAAATAATTATCAGGAATGGCTAATTTGTCAGTTTGGTAAATACTTTGCTACTAATTTTCCTGAAGTTTACACACGAAAGTATTGGACAATAGATGCAGAAAAAATGACTACCGATTGGTTTGGAAATCGCTTTTCTTTACCAGGATTAAGTAAAGTACTCAAAGGTGCACTCTATGAGCAAGCTGAAAATTTTTATTATGTGTCAAAAATGAGATATCCTTCTACCGGAGGATATAAAAACTTTTTGACTTATATGGCTGATAATACTAATATTCAGACTGAAAAACAGGCTATATTAATTGATTTAAATGCTAAACGAATTGATTTTTCCGATAATACATTTGCACACTATGATAAATTGGTATCTTCGTTGCCATTACCTGAGCTTGTCAAAATAATTAAAGATGCACCAATAGAAATTGTAGAGGCAAGTGAAAAGTTATTATGTACTTCTGGTCAGTTGGTGTCTCTGGGTTTTAATAATCCGGATATTGCAAAATATTTATGGTTTTATATTTACGACGAAGATATTTTACCTGCAAGAGCTTATTCGTCTTCATTAAAATCGCCGAATAATGTTCCTTTAGGGAAAAGTTCATTGCAATTTGAAACATATTTTTCGAGTCTTAAACCAAAAAAACTTGCAGGAGGCTTATTAATAGAGCATATTGTTAATCGTGGAATAAAAATGGGGATATTTTCAATGCAAGATATAGAAATATCCGATTATCGTGAGGTAAAATATGCTAATGTAGTTTTTGACCATGAGCGACTAACCAATGTAAAAAAAATTCATCAATATCTTGACAAAAATGAGGTCAACTATGTGGGACGATTTGGAGAATGGGATTATTTATGGAGTGATCAAAGTCTGTTAAGTGGAAAAAAAGTGGCAACAAGAATCTTAAATCAAGAAAAATAAATAGTATAAGTGAAAAATCAGATTGAATTCACGGATCTTGTTACCATTTGTATTCCTGTTTATGAAAGGTATGATTATTTTGAAGAATCCATAGATAGCGCACTAAATCAAACGGTTAAATGCAATGTGATTGTTATTGACAATGCATCTTCACATACTAAATTTAAGGATTTTGTAGAGGGTAAAGAATTAAGTTATCTTCAATATTACCGCAATGATGAAAATGTGGGGATGGTAAAAAATTGGAACCGTGGAATAGAATTGTCAAAAACAAAATGGGTTTCTATTTTACACGATGATGATGCATTGGATATTCGGTTTATTGAAGTAATTCTGGATAGCATATCTAAGGAAGATTCTCGAGTAGCATACTCAGTAGAATGTTATATTGGACCGATATTTAATCAATCTAATTTTATAATTAATAATGAAGTATCGTCTTTGGAAGTAGATAAGTCTGTTTTTCTTATGGGTAACCTTACACCTTTCCCCGGAGTAGTTTTTGATAAAGAAGTTGCAATAGGATTGGGTGGTTTTAAGGTTGAGGAATTTCCAATTCAGGATTTGACTTTTTGGTATAAATTATTTTCTATTGGTAGTATAGCGAAGATACCTTCAGTGTTGGCTTTTTACAGGGTGAATATCGACCAAACTTCTGTTCAATTTTCGCAAGCAATGATAAATAGTTCTTATGAGTTTAAACGGAAAATCTCAAAGGGATTATGGGAGTTACTGATGGTTTACAGGTCAACCAGCATATTGCGTAATAGTTATTTGAATTTATACAAACAACAAACTTTAAAGTTACCTTTTGCATTGTTTCGATTAAAATTGTTGGAATTTGTTTTTAGTTTACACAATAAAATTATTTTGAAAGTCAAGAATTTTGTATTTTATATGTTTTCTGTATTTTTCTCAAAACGAAATACGAATTCAATAAAAAATTCAAGTCTATATCTTTTGCTGAAAAAAATCAAAAAATGGAGTTTTAAAATATAAAATATTGAAAAAAGAGGAGTGTTGATATCTAATATCTAATTTGGTTAATATATTTGCATAAAATATACAAATTCATTAGAGCATAGTTTTATGCATTGTTGAAAATAATTTTAAATAAATTATATTTTTTAATAATATATATTTCTTATTTATAAACATGATTGAAATTAAGTATAAAATAGGAATTTTTATATTTTTATTGTTCAGTGTGCTTACAGCTTACCTTTATTTTGGTGAGATGATATTTAATACAGCTGAATATCCTATGTGGAAATCTAAATTTGACTATATTGAAAAGAATCATACATCAAAAAATATCATAATTGGTGATTCAAGAGCAATTGCTGGATTTGTACCTAAATTACTTAGTAAAAATTATTATAATTTTGCGCTTGGGGGAGGTACACCTATAGAATCATATTATATATTGAAAAAATATTTAGAAAAACAAAAGCTGGATACAGTAATAATTTCATTTTCACCTGTTCATTTGGAAAGGTCAATTGTTTTTTTTGAACGAACATTAAAATTTAATTTCATATCCACAAAATATATTTCTGAAGTTTTAGCTGTCAGTAAAGAACTGAATGATAATTTCCCGGATTCTTTAAATGGATACAAAGGATTTGAATTCTCGTCTGATTATCTTTTGTTTAAGTCAAAAACATATTTGATTAAGTATAAATTTCCCACTTATTATATTAATGATTTTAGGGGGTCGTTATATAAACCGATGTATTTTACTAACAAAATAGTATATAATGAAATAAATGACCGTTGTGGTAATTATGATTTTGGAAGAAAAGATAGTGCAACAGGATTAAATTATGAAGCATTAGAAAAAAGAACTTTTCGCAACAGTAGGGTAATGGATTATTATTTAAAGAAGATATTAAAACTTATAACAGAAAATAATATAAAAGCATATTATATAGTTGCTCCTTTCAACAGAGGGAGTTATGAACAACTAGATACATGTTATGTGAAGAAATACAATTCATATTTTGAGGGATTAAAGTATCAATATAAGAATGTAGTATGGAAGAACAATATATTCTTTTATGAAAACAATTGTTTTGGCGATCCATCACATTTGAACTATAGAGGACAACTGAAATTTAGTAATTATGTAAAAATGGAGGTGCTGAACAATGCTCTTTAATTCATTTCATTTTTTATATTTCTTTGTTATAATAACAACACTCTATTTTCTTTTACCACATAAATTTAGGTGGTTTTTGCTTTTAGCCGGCAGTTGTTATTTTTATATGGCTTTTGTTCCTATTTATATTTTAATTCTTGGATTTACAATTGTTATTGATTACTTTGCCGGAATATATTTAGAGAAATTTCAGGGGAAAAGTAAAAAGATATTTCTTATTATGAGTTTAATAGCTAACATTGGTGTGTTAGCTGTATTTAAGTATTATAATTTTTTGAATAATAATCTTTCGGAAATTCTTAATTCAATCGGATATCAAAATTCAATTCCAAATTTAAGTATAATTCTTCCAATCGGTCTTTCGTTTCATACATTTCAGGCAATGAGTTATACGATTGAAGTTTATAGAGGTAAACAAAAAGCTGAACGACATTTTGGGATATATTCATTGTATGTTATGTTTTACCCACAATTAGTTGCCGGACCTATCGAACGACCACAAAATCTTTTACATCAGTTTCGTGAAAAACATGAGTTTGATTTAATTAGAATTATAGAAGGGTTAAAGTTAATGGTTTGGGGTTTTTTTATGAAAATTGTCATAGCAGATCGCCTAGCCATATATGTCAATACAGTATATAATAATTTGAATCATTATAATAGTAAATCGTATATTTTTGCTACCATCTTTTTTGCCATTCAGATTTATTGCGATTTTGCAGGATATAGTTTAATAGCCATCGGTACAGCTAAAACTATGGGATTCAAATTGATGACAAATTTCAATCGACCTTATCTATCAAGATCTGTGTCTGAGTTTTGGAAACGTTGGCATATTTCTTTGTCAACCTGGTTTAAAGATTATTTATATATTTCGTTGGGTGGAAATCGGGTAAAAATTCAGAGGGTTTATTTTAATTTATTTATAGTATTTTTGGTGAGTGGATTATGGCACGGTGCAAATTGGACATATATAATTTGGGGAGCTCTAAATGGATTTTATCTTATACTTGGGATAATTACTTCACAAACGAGAAGTAAATTTAATAATTTCGTAGGCTTGACAAGATATAAATATTTATATAGGTTGATCCAAATGGGATTAACTTTTTTATTAATTTGTTTTGCATGGATTTTCTTTCGGGCAAATTCAATTCATGATGCATTTTATGTTGCTCGACATTTATTTGATATTCAAGGGACTTTATATAAAGGACACGAGTTTCTTTTTAGCATTTTCATAATTGCTACCCTTTTATTGACAGAATTGTATTTGGAATATAAACATAAAAAAAACATACATTTTCCCAAACAACATTGGCTTTTAGAAACAGTATTTTATGTTATAATAATAATGATTATATTTTTGTTTGGAGTGTATGAAGGTGGTCAGTTTATATATTTTCAATTTTAAATAAAATAAACAAACATTTTTGTATTATATTAATAATTTCGATATATAATAATTTATGAAATATTGCAATGAATGAAAATGTAAAAGTATCAGTAATTGTACCTTGTTATAATCAAGCACAGTTTTTGCCAGAAACATTGGACTCTGTTTTGGCACAAACTTATCAGAATTGGGAATGTATTATCGTAAACGATGGCAGTACAGATAATACTGAGTCTATTGCAATCAAATATTGTAATAATGATAGAAGGTTTAAGTATGTCATTAAACCAAATGGTGGTTTAAGTTCTGCACGAAATGCAGGTATAACAGAATCAAAAGGTGATTTTTTACAATTCTTGGATTCAGACGATATACTATTACCAGAAAAACTGGCTATTCAAGCTACTCAAATAGAAAAACATTCTAATGTTGATATTTGTATATCTCATTACCGACTTTTTTCTAAAGATAAAAACCTACCTTTTGATACGAGACTTTCACTTTTACCTTATGATTTGAGTTTGTCTGGATTTTTGTATTCATGGAATGTAACATTTGTTTATCCACCAGTTTGTTATTTTGTAAAAAAGAGTTTCTTAGTTGAAAATAATATCCATTTTAGTACTGAAATAAAAGCTTGGGAAGATTGGCACTTTTTAGTTCAAATGTCACTTTGTAATGCTAACTTTCATGAAGTAAGGGAATCATTAGCATTATACAGAAGACATGCCTCTAATATGACTAATAATGTGCCTTTTATGACACAAAATATGATAAAAGCTACATTTCTTATTTATGAATTGTTACCATCAGACATGAAGTTGGAATTTAAACAATCTATAGATATTTTTTATGTTCAGTCAATCAAAGATTTTTTGAATGTAGACCAGCTTACTTTAAAAGCGAATTCATTGGAATATAAAATTGGAAAAGCTATATTAAATCCAATCCAAAAAGGAAATATGTTCTTGAATAGGGTGAATAGAAAGATTTCAAAAATAATCAACAAAAAATGAAAGTATTAGCTGTTATAGTAACATACAATGGATTGAAATGGTACGACAGTTGCTTTTCGAGTTTGCGTGCTTCTAATATTCCTGTTGATATTTTTGTTATTGATAACGCATCCTCTGATGATACATTGGGGTATATAAAAACCAATTTCCCCCAAATTATACTTATAGAGTCACCAATTAACCTTGGTTTTGGACAGGCCAATAATAAGGGAATGCGTTATGCTTTGGAAAATGGATATGATTTTGTGTTTTTGCTTAATCAGGATGCGTGGATTGAACCAAATACAATTGAAGTATTAGTTAGTTTGAGTTCGAAAAACATAGACTATGGTATTTTAAGTCCTATGCATTTGGTTGCTAGTAAGGACAAGTTTGAAAATGAATTTTCAAATTTCATTATACCACCTTATTCTACGAAAGATTTTTTGAATAATTTGTATGTTCAGCCTTTAAATGATATTTATCCAACTCAATTTGTAAATGCTGCTGCTTGGCTTATATCAATGAATTGTTTAGAAACTATTGGAGGATTTGACCCGATATTTTTCCATTACGAGGAAGATATGAATTTTACACATCGAGTAATATATCACGGCTTTCAAATTGGGTTTTGTCCTGGTGTAACTATTTGCCATGATTGTGAAAATAGAGTTATTGAGCAAAAGCACATTGACAGAACATATTTTAATCGTTTGATTACTGACTTTGTGAATATAAATAATAAAAATGCCATTAAAGAATTAAACAAACTGATATTAACACGTTTTATAAAAATAGGTAAATTACTGTTGTTTTGTAAAATAACCCAAGTTCCAGAAGTTATAAGATTGTTGCGTTTTCTGATAAGAAATAAAAGTTCAATTATTCGGAGTAGAGAATCAAATTCCAAAAAAGGGGCTCATTATATATCATAGAGTTTTATGGATAAACCTAGATTTTCAATTATTACTGTTAATTTGAATGACAGAATTGGACTAGAAAATACAATTCAAAGTGTAATAAACCAAACCTATCAAAACTTTGAATTTATTATAATTGATGGTGCTTCTATAGATGGAAGTATTGAAATAATTAAACAATACAGTGATAGAATTACCTATTGGGTTAGTGAAAAAGATAAAGGCATTTATAATGCTATGAATAAAGGAATTGTTAAAGCATTTGGAGAATATTGTTTTTTCCTTAATTCCAGGGATGTATTGCATGATGATAATGTACTTCAAAAAATTGCAGATGCACATATAACAGAGGATATTGTTTTTGGTGATATAATAAAAACGTACGATCAAAAAAATGACTACGTGAAATATGAGCGAAAAATATCTTTATACTATTTATCTTATACCACTATTTGGCATCAGGCATCACTAATTAAAACCGAATTATTCAATAACCTTGGATTGTATAATGAAAATTTCAAAATTGCATCTGATTGGGACTTTTGGTTAAAATCAATTATAGTAAATAAATGCTCTTACAAGTATTTAGCTTTTCCATTTTCTATATTTGATACTACTGGAGTTGGTAGTGATAAAAAATATATTCATATTTCAATGAATGAAAAGAAAGAAATATTTCTTTTCTATTTCTCAAGTTTACAATACTATTTTTTTCAATATTTGCGCAGATTTGAGAAATCTTTATTTTGCAGAATTTTAAGAAAAGTGTTTCGTGTTTTAAATAATAAAAGAAAAAACTTATAACGAATGAAAAATGATAATATAATGGTTTCGGTTATTATACCATCCTATAATGTTGAAAGATACTTATCTGATGCTTGTAACAGTGTATTTGCTCAGACTTACACCGATTGGGAAGCAATTATAATTAATGATGGTTCTGTAGATACAACTGATCAAATTGCTAAATCGTACTGCGAAAAAGATAAACGATTTAGATATATTTTTCAAGAAAATAAAGGATTGTCTGCTACTCGAAAAACCGGAATTGATGCTGCAAATGGGCAATTTATTCAATTCTTAGATGCTGATGATGCATTATTACCAGATCGATTGGAGAAGATGGTAAAAGCTTCACTAAAAGTGGAAGAAAATGTGATTCTTTATTCTGATTATTGGATTGGATTAAATGACTCTGTTACCGGTAAAAGATCAAAATCATCAAGACCAATTGGGATGATTAAAGATATTGATTTCGATGATATGTACAATAAATTTGCAGTTAATTTTATATTTATTCCTGCATGTCCTTTATTTCGAAAGTCAATTTTAGTAAATGTTCCATATGATACCTCTTTACGGTCTGCAGAAGACTGGGATTTATATTTAAGTTTATGTAATCAAGATTTTAAATTTAGAGTTTATTCTGAGCATTTAGTAGTTTACAGACATAGTCCATCAGGTTTATCAGTAAATTATAAAAATATGCTTTATTATACTTCATTAGTAATTCTAAAGTGGAAGGATAAATTAACTAATCGAAATGATCTCTATATAAAAAAAATAGCTGTACGTTATTTAGATTATTGGCTTAAGTGCTTTAAAATTAATAATAAAATTCAGATTCAACCAATATTAGATATTATGACATTGACTGAACGGCGAAGTTTATACAAATACTTTTTATTTTCTACACCCAAATTTATATATACATTCATCAGGATTATTTTTAAAAAAATAATCTATAGGTTTAAATGAATTCGAATTTCATTATTTTAAATTATTGAAAATGAAATGGCTTTATAAAATTATACTAAAAGGAATAAATTTATTAACAAGAATATTGTTTTCTCGCAAATTCGTTAATTGGTTAAATAATAAATTTAATTATATTTATACAAATTGGATTTTAAATCAATTTGAAAAAATTGGTTTGGAAGTTAAAATTTCATATCCAATATATCTTCACGGAGGTGAAAGAATTAAAGTCGGAAACAATTTTCGTTGTGATCAACGTCTCAGACTTGAAGCAATTAGCATATTTCATGACAATATATATACTCCACAAATTATTATTGGAGATAATGTGTGCATTCAGAAGGATTGTCACATTGCGGCTATAAATAAAATTGAAATTGGAAATAATGTTTTAATAGCGAGTAAAGTTTATATAGGTGATCACTCCCATGGTGAAATTTCTATGGTTGATTTGATATTGCCTCCTGGAAGTAGAAAATTATATTCCAAAGGAGCTGTAATAATAAAAGACAATGTGTGGCTTGGAGAAGGAGTAATTATTTTGCCGGGTGTATTTATTGGTGAAAATTGTATAATTGGTGCTGGTGCAGTAGTAACAAAAGATTGTAATGCAAATAGTATATATGGTGGTAATCCTGCCAAATTAATAAAAACTATAAATTGACAAATCGTCTAATTCTTATATTCGCGAATATTATTAAAGTAAAACTAAATCAATAAAATATGCCAGGATTTTATGGAAATTTTAATGCAAAAATTTGTAATTCTGAAACTAATACATATAGTGAATTCGTTTCAAAATCAATATGTTTTGATAAATTTCAATTGCAAATTTGTAGTATTAATAAATTTTTAGATGATAAACTCTGTCACGAAGATACTGATTATATAATAATTATAGAAGGTGTTATTTTTAATAAAATTGAGTTATACCTTCAATATAATTCTAAATCGCTAATAGAATTGGTTAAAAAAATACATTGTGAAAAAGGTGAAACTTTTTTTGAATGTTTTAGAGGCAGTTTTTCAGGTTTGTTATTTGACAAAAATAAGCATCAGATAATTATCTTTACTGATCATATTGGCGATAAGCCAATATTTTATTCTGAAGTTGCTAATCAACTTTATTTTGGATCAGAACTAAAATATATTACTAAGTCATTTAAAGAGAATAGAATTCATTACACTCTTAATTTAGCAGGGGCATATGCCATGCTAACTTATGGTTTTTTGATTTCAGACTTAACTTATATTCAGGAGGTAAAGAGATTAAGAGGTGGTACATATATAACCTTTGATACTACTAATGGAAAAATGTTGATTAAAGAATATCATCAATTTAAATATCTGCCAAATACCCAACTTTCAGATTCGGAGATTATTGAGAAATTAGATTTCTTATTTAGTCAAGCAGTCAAACTACAAGTAGGTAAAAATATGGAATATGGATATGAAGATTATGCAGCTTTAAGTGCTGGTCTCGATTCCAGAATGACTAATTTTGCTATATCAAAACTTAAAAACTCAAATTTTACCAGTTTTACATATTCACCAATTGATTTTCATGATCAGAAAACTAGTGCTATGATAGTAAAACATTTGATGAATAAGTTTATATTTCAATCTAATTATTCAGGTGATTTATTATTAGATATTGATGGGAGTATAAATGCGAATGATGGATTGTTTATGTATTATGGTTCAGCAGTTTTAAAAGATTTCTACGATAGGTTAAATACACAGAAAATAGGCATAATACATTCTGGTCAATTAGGTGATGTTTTTGTGGGAGGGAGTTATAATATTAAGAAAATTCAAAATATTAGTAGTTTTAGAAATTTGGATATGCATTCTAAGCATTTGAGTGATAAATTTTACCAACATTTTGATTTTGATAAATTTATCAAGTTATATATTGAAAAGGAGATTTTTTCTATTTATAATCGGGGTTTTATGGGAATTAATTCTGGTTCAAATTTGGTCTTCCAACAATTTACTGAAACATTTTCTCCTTTTTGTGATGTTGAGTTTATTCAGTTTTGTTTGACTATTCCGATAGATAAAAGAATAAATAATTATATTTATGACAAATGGATATTAGTAAAATATCCTGAAGCTGCAAAATTTAAACATAATGGTACACGAGTGATTGGTTCACCTTATTATAATTTTGTTTCGGAGTTTGTAGAGCGAACTAATAGAAAAATAAAAAAAATGGTTGGTATCTGGGATGATAAAAAAATTAGAACAGTCACTCCTTTGAATGCATGGAGCAATAATAAATACGTTAGAAGTGGGTTGCAGAAGTATTTCAATGAAAATATATCACTTTTAAATGAAAATCCAGTACTTCAAAGTGATTGTAGAATTTTGTTTGAGACAGGTACGGCATTAGAAAAAAATCAAGTTCTTACTTTAATTGGTGTTTTGAAATTATTATTTTAATAGAATCATGTTATTCAATTCAATTCAATTTCTGTTTTTCTTTGTTATTGTAACAACCTTCTATTTTGTATTGCCTTACAATAAAAGATGGCTGCTACTTTTGTTGAGTAGTTGCTATTTTTATATGGCTTTTGTGCCTGTTTATATTTTGATTTTAGGATTCACAATTGTTATCGATTATTTTGCAGGAATATACATTGAAAATGCAGAAGGAAAGCTACGAAAATTATTTTTGCTGTTTAGTTTGATTGCCAATATTGGCGTGTTAGCAGTTTTTAAATACTATAATTTTATCAATGAAAATTTCTCTGTTATATTGAAAGGTTTTGCACTTGAAAACCCTATACCCTATTTATCTATATTGTTACCCATAGGATTGTCTTTTCATACCTTTCAGGCCATGAGTTATACTATTGAAGTATATCGTGGTAATCAAAAAGCAGAAAGGCATTTTGGTATTTATTCACTATATGTTATGTTTTATCCACAGTTGGTTGCTGGTCCTATAGAACGCCCACAAAACCTATTGCACCAATTCAGAGAAAAGTACGATTTCAATTATAACCGAGTTGTAGAAGGACTGAAATTGATGTTATGGGGGTTGTTTAAAAAACTCGTTATTGCTGACAGATTAGCCATTTATGTAAATACTGTTTATAATAATCCAGAGCATCATTCAGGATATAGTTTTATGTTGGCTACAGTGTTTTTTGCCATCCAAATTTATTGTGACTTTTCTGGCTATTCAGAAATAGCGATAGGAACTGCGAAAGTGATGGGCTTTAAATTAATGACCAACTTTAATAGACCTTATTTCTCAAGAAATATTTCCGAATTTTGGAAACGTTGGCATATTTCTCTTTCAACATGGTTCAAGGATTATTTATATATCTCTTTGGGAGGAAACCGGGTAACTACTTCACGCTTGTATCTGAATCTTTTTATTGTATTTGTCGTCAGTGGACTTTGGCATGGTGCAAACTGGACATATTTAATATGGGGTGCAATAAACGGTTTTTATCTTGTTTTTGCAATTATTTCTAAAAATACAAGAAATAAATTTAATAAACTGATTGGGTTGGATAGATTACCAAGAATCCATAATGGTATACAGATTTCTATAACATTTGTCCTTGCTTGTTTTGCCTGGATTTTCTTCAGAGCAAATAATGTACAAGATGCATTTTCAATTATCAAAAAGATTTTTGAACCGAAGGGATCATTATTTATTGATAATAGCACCTTGTTTTATTCATTTATTGCGATATCTATATTATTTTTAATAGAATCAAAAAAGGAGTATTACAAAGGTCATTTTAGCTTTTTAGAAAACAAAAGTTGGCTTATAAGAAATCTGACGTATGCATCGCTTATTATTATTATTTTAATAATGGGTGTATTTGATGGGGGTCAATTTATTTATTTTCAATTCTAATATGATAATTAAATAAATCAATTCGCAAGATATTAACATCTGTAATGATAAAGAAATTTCTATATAAAGTCAAAAATAATCAGCTATTGTTTTTTATTACAAAAACCATATTATTTCTACTAATAGTATTAATATTGGATTTTGCCATAGGAAACTTATTAAGCTATTTCTATTTTAAACAAGAAAGTGGGTTGCAATACAGAACAACCTATTCAATAGAGAAAACGACTGCAGATGTATTAATATTCGGTTCTTCTAGAGCTAATCATCATTATAAGCCAGAAGTATTTGAAAAAGAATTAAATCTAAATTATTATAATGTAGGTAGAGATGGAAGTTCTATATTATACCATTATGCAGTACTTAATGCTATTCTGAAAAGATATATCCCGAAAATGATAATTCTTGATCTTAATGATAGTGAGTTCAGACAATCTCAGGAAACTTACGAAAGATTATCATCTTTATTGCCTTATTATCGAAAACATCCTGAAATACGTTCGATAATTGAATTACGAAGTAAATATGAAAAATACAAATTGTATTCATCTATCTATCCCTATAACTCTGTTCTTTCAACTATTATTATTGGGAATACAAAACGAAACAAAGAAAGGAAAGGTGATAATTTAGGATATATTCCACTTAATATGACGTGGACTGAAGAAATTAAGATAAATAATAACGAAGAAAAGTATCCAATAGATAGCTTAAAAGTCAAGATGTTTCTGGGTTTCGTTACTAAATGTAAAAGTGCCAATATTCGACTTTATGTGGTTTTTTCACCCTTTTATGTGAAATATATACGTGAGGATTATTCTGTAAAACTCGCAAAAGAAATAACAAAAAAATACAATATAATTTTTTTCGATTATTCAAATGATAGCACTTTTATCACTAAAAAATCTTTTTTTGCTGATTTCGGGCATCTGAATGATCAAGGTGCAAAATTTTTCTCGAAAAAAATAATTGAACAGATAAAAAAAACTTCATCAATAAAAGCAACTAATTAATATTATCTTTGTATTGAAAATGCCTAAAAATATAATATTAACAACCAATAATATAATAATCAAATAAATTATGAATAAACCCTTAGTATTTGTTGTCGTTCTTAATTGGAATCATTTAGAAGATTTGAGATTAACGATGGAGTCATTATTGAAACAAGATTATCCAAATATGCAAATATTGATATCTGACAATGGCTCTACTGATGGATCTCAGTCATTCATTAATAAAAACTATCCCAAAGTTATTTTACTCGAAAATAATGATAATTTAGGGTGGGCAGCTGGAAATAATGTTGGAATTAAATATGCGATAAATAAAAATGCTGATTATATATTATTAGCAAACAATGACTTGTATTTTGAAAATGATAAAATTATTTCAATATTAGTTAATAATCTGATTGAGCTAAAAGATAAAAAAATTAATATCATAGGGACTAATGTTAATTATTTCTCTTCTAAGAATAAATTACATAATGCTGGTTGGATTATGTATCCTGAAAGCGTTAAAAAAGGCAAAGTTTTTAATAAGTTTAGAAAAGAATACAAGTTTGAATTACCTCCTTATATAAAGACTGTAGATTTTGTTTCAGGATGTTTTATACTAATTGATAAAGTAGTATTTGATAAAATTGGGTTTATTGATGAAGCTTTTTTTATTTATGGAGAGGAAACTGAATTTTCGTTAAGAGCTTGGAGTGTAGGCTGTGGTTCGGTAACAAATACTAATCTCACAATTTATCATAAAGTTTCGGCAACCAACAAAGTAGGATCGCCATTTTCGATGTATTTGAAAACTCGAAATGTAATTTATTTATTAAGAAAACATAAATCGATTATTCCAGATATAAATTACTTCATAGTTAAATATTATTTTGGTTTTGTTAAGGTATTGATTAAGGAAATTTTATTTCCCCAAAATTATTCAGGTAAACAATTGAAAGTGATATACAGTACGATTAAAGGATTTCTTGATGGAGTTATATTTAGAGTAAAAGGAAAAAACGGTATAAAATTTTAAAATAATTAAATATGAAAAGTAAAGCTTTAGTTACTGGTGGTGCCGGTTTTATTGGATCACACGTTATCGATCATCTAATTAATGATGGTATTCAAGTTGTGTGCCTTGATGACCTTAGTGGCGGATTTGTAGAAAATGTAAATTCCAAAGCTGAGTTTATAAATGGTAGTATTATAGATGTAGAATTAGTAAATATGCTTTTTGAAAAACACAATTTTGATTATGTTTTTCATCTTGCTGCTTATGCAGCTGAAGGTTTGAGCCACTTCATAAAAAGGTTTAATTATGAAAATAATCTGATTGGTAGCATAAATTTAATTAATGCATCAGTAAATTCAAATGTAAAATGTTTTGTATTTACTTCATCAATCGCAGTTTATGGTCCAAATCAAGTACCTATGACAGAAAGTACTGTTCCAATGCCAGAAGATCCTTATGGAATAGCAAAATATGCTGTAGAAATGGATTTAAAAGAAGCTAAATCAATGTTTGGATTAGATTATATAATATTCAGACCACATAATGTATATGGAAATAGACAGAATATAGGTGATAAATACAGAAATGTATTAGGAATATTTATGAATCAAATTTTGACAGGTCAATCACTAACCATTTTTGGAGATGGTGAGCAAACAAGAGCATTTAGTCATATAGATGATGTAGCTCCAGTAATTGCAAAAAGTGTTTCACGTTCTGAATGTTATAATAATGTTTTTAATATTGGTGCTGATATTCCTTATTCTGTAAATACACTAGCAAAAGTTGTTTCTGATAATATGGGTGTTGAATGTAAAATAAACTATCTTGATGCTAGAAAGGAAGTTGTCCATGCATATTCAAGTCATGAAAAGGTTCAGAAATTATTTGGAGATTTAATTCAAGGTATTTCATTAGAAAAAGGTGTCAACGAAATGACAGACTGGGTAAAAAATCACGGAGCTAAAGAATCTGTCAAATTCAAGGGTATTGAGGTTTTTAAAAATCTTCCTCCTTCTTGGAAATGATGATTTTATTGGTTTTAATATGTGAAATATTGAATTATATTATTTCTTAATATGAGTTAACCTTACATTTTTATTCTTTAATTTCTTTTATTATACCTATTTATAATAGCTATTAAAACTAATGCTAAATCGGTAACTAAATTAACTCTAAATATTTAATAATGATCTCATTTATAATAATAGGAAGAAATGAAGGTTGGCGTTTGACAAAATGCTTAACATCAATACATTTGGTTATAAATGAAGATAAAATTACTGACTATGAGATTATTTTTGTGGATAGTAAATCGACCGATGATAGCATTGAACGTGCCAAATCATTTAAGGTTGTTCAAGTATATAAAATAACAGGTGAATGTAATGCTGCCATAGCACGTAATATTGGGGCTTTGGAGGCAAAAGGAGACGTTCTCTTTTTTATTGATGGTGATATGGAGATACAAAAGGGTTTTTTACCTTTGGTTATGGATGTTACCCTAAACCATTTGACATATCCATTTGTGTCCGGAATTTATGAAGACTATATTTATACTGAAAATTGGGAATTTCTTGAGGTTCGTAGAAGATACAATCTTTCAGAGGGAATGTCCGACATATACGAACCTGTTACCGGAGGTTTGTTCATTATTAATAAAGAGTTATGGAATTTATTAGGTGGGATGGACACAAGGTTGGTTCGTAGTCAAGATCTTGATTTTGGATTAATGCTTGCCAACAAAGGTGTTTTGTTGTTGACTAAATCTTACTTATTAGCATACCATCATACGATTGACTATTTTAATATAAAACGAAAGAGTAATCATGCAAAATATGCGTTGTATTCTGCATTATTGGCACGTAAACATTATTTTGATTTAAACTATCAAAAACTTTTTATTAGAACACAATATACAGTGATTGGTTTGGTAATTTCATTGGTTTTTACAATACTGTTTTCTCCGTTATTTTTACTATTTTATATTATTCTTGTTCTGATAAAGACTTATAAAGCTAATCTTAAATCAAATCTAAATTTTTTAGATTTATTTAGGATATTAATGAGTCGTGATTTTGTATTTATATTTGCATTTTTGTCATATTATCCAAAATATAAGAAACTGAAATATACAAAATTATAGTTAGCTAAAAATGATTTTTTGGTTTTGATTTTGTAAATTCGAGAATACTCACGGTTAATATAATCATATGTCTTTTATTCCATTACCAGGGATTGATATATCAAAAATATTTCAACTCTATTTTGTTGAATTACTTTCGCTCATTTATATATTGAGAAAGTATTCAAAAAATAAATTTTATATTTTGATTATTTTAATATTCTATACGGCAATTTTTGCTTTTGCCGGGAAGGATATTCAAAATATATACCGAATAATCATCTTAGTATTTACATTGATGTTATGCTCTCAAAAGAGAGCTTTTGCTTCATTTAAAAAAGGAGATAATTTTATTACTGTTGCCTTTGTTTTATTTAGTCTTTTTTATTTCTATTCCACAATTAGAAGTAACGATAACTTTACGATTATTTTAAGTCAATATTCACGGTATTTAGTTTCCTATTGTCTTTGGTTTTTGGTACGTAAGGAGTTATTTTCAGAACTTTACCCAATTGAAAAATTGAACCGTCTTATATATGATATTTTTCTAATGCAAATTGTAATATCAATTGCTAAACTAATTATTTTTCAGGGTAAGCAAATTGAGCATTTAGTAGGTTCTATTGCACATACCGGAGGCTCCGATGGGACTACCATTCCAATTTATGGATTTATTTTTCTTTGGTTTTATAGAAAAGGAAATTTAAAAATAAATGATTGGTTATTTGTGGTTGGTTTAATGCTAGCCGGTTTCTTGGCAGGTAAACGAGCAGTATGGTTTATAGTTCCATTAGTTATAGCGGCGTTTATGATTTATGTGCCAAAACTTAAAATGAATAAAACGTTATGGATTACAATAATATTGGCACCTCTGGCATTTTATTTAGGAGTAAGGCTTACACCAACATTAAATCCCGAAAATAAAGTGTGGGGTAGTTTTGAATTAGATTATACTTTTGATTATGCTGATAAATATCAATTTGGTGATGAAAAACGTATGAAAGTTGACAAACGTGCTCAAGGACGGGGGGGGGCGACTATACTTGTCTGGAATAAATTGACTGGAACTGATTTATTAACTGATGATGATTGGTTTGGAAAAGGTTTAACAGGAATGTATACAGGTTCATATACAGATTTTAATAAATTGAAGTTTGGAGTTTCGGGTAAAGGAAATTCAACAGGTTATTTTCAAACTTATACTACAACTGGATTTGCAGGATTTTTTACAACTTTTTTACTATTTTATGGAATACTATGGCAGTTCAAGTCGAGAAGAATACGATGGGTGGTCATGGGAATTGTAACATGGGAATATTTTATGTATATTGGAAATACTTTTCGTTATCCTGCTTATATGTTTTTAATTGTCTATTTTATTCATTATAGTAATTACTTTTTAATAAAATCTCCTGTTAAAATGAAGAATACGTTATTTCCAACTTATTATAATTAAAATCAATCAAGTGAAAAGGTTCAAACATATAAAAACTAAAGATTTTGACTAAAGTTAAGTATTTGATTTTAAGTCTATTTAACATGTAATTGCCAAAATAAAGGAAGTAATTTCTACCTCATAATCATTGTGTTTCGTTACATTAATTACATAGTTAAACCGATAAATAATAATAAAATCCAAATTAATTCAATATGTTTTTAGAAAATATTTTAACTCCCGTACTCAGTTCAATCAATACTTTTAAAGATTCAAATGCTTTTTGCATTTCCGAAGTTTTTTACAGCTATTCGGATTTTGGAAAACAAATTTCTAACATCAGAGGTGCATTATGCAGAGAAAATTTTGTTGGAAAAAATGTAGGACTTGTTGCCAATGATGATATTGAAACGTATGCATCGATATTTGCTTTATGGTTGGAAGGATTGGCTTATGTACCTTTACATCCAAAACAACCAATTGAAAGAGGTTTGGAAATTATTTCTCAGGCAGATATCGAACTGGTTTTGGATTCGTGCGACATACCCCTTTTCAGCACAATCAAATTTATTCAAACAAAAGGACTGACAGAAACTGTAACTGATTTAACTCCAAATCAAATTTCTGATTCCGAGTTAGCTTATATTTTATTTACATCAGGTAGTACAGGAAAACCAAAAGGAGTTCCTATATCACGTGCAAATTTATCTGCATTTGTGATGTCTTTTTGGGATATTGGATATATTCTTGGAAACGAAGATAGATGCTTACAACCTTTTGATCTTACATTTGATTTGTCCGTCTCTTCATATTTACTACCAATTTTAAAAGGTGCTTCTGTATATACTGTGCCACATGAACAAATAAAATATAATTATATAGCGTATTTATTGGATGAATATTCTTTGTCGTTTGCATTAATGGTACCATCGACAATAAAATATTTAAAACCTTATTTCAATGAATTAATATTGCCTGCATTAAAATATAGTTTGTTTTGCGGTGAAGCATTACCTTTGGGACTTTTGGCAGAATGGAGTAAATGCGTTCCAAATGCAGTTATAGATAATGTATATGGACCTACCGAAGATACTATATTTTGTTCAATTTACAGATATGAAAGGGAATGTGTAAATAAAGCTCATAATGGAGTGATATCTATTGGAAAATCTATGACAAGTGGTTCCATGATTGTTGTAGATGAAGACAATAATCAATTAAATCATAATGAACAAGGGGAATTGTGTTTATCGGGTAATCAATTAACTCCTGGGTATTGGAATAATCCTGAAAAAAATAAAGAAGCATTTTTTGTTAATGCAAAGGGACAAAGGTATTATCGTACTGGTGATGTTTGTTATATGGATATTGACGGTGATTTCATGTATTGTGGAAGAAAGGATACACAGGTAAAAATACAAGGCTATCGTATTGAATTGGGTGAGATTGAATATCATACCCGAAATTTTATATTAGGGAAAAATGCAGTTGCAATTCCTTATGAAGATAGTATTGGAAATACGGAAATTGCCTTGTTTATTGAATGTGAGCAAAGTACAAACGAATTATTAATAGAATATCTTAAAAAAATAATTCCATCCTATATGATACCATCAAAATTAATAAATGTATCCGTATTCCCGCTAAATCAAAATGGAAAAATCGATAAAAATATTTTAAAAACACAGTTAAACTAAGTTTTATGAATATTAAGAATTTATTATTTCGGTTGTTTAAAATAAAAACAAGAGTTCGTGATATTATTGTACATTATTTGAGAAAACCTTTTATCGGATCTTTGGGAAAAGGTTCTTTTTTGAAAAGAGGGGTAAAAATATTGGGTAATCCTTATGAACTACGAATTGGAAAACAATCGAAAATTTGGGAAAATGCCGTTTTGTCGGTAGGCAAAGGCTCTATAACTATTGGAGAAAATTGTTCATTGTCTATAGGGGTACTTTTAAATGCTTCGGATGGGAGTATTCGAATAGGGAATAAAGTAGGTATTGCTGCTTACACTTCGATTTTCAGTTACTCTGTAACATTTTCTGATGGTGAAACATGGAAAGATAATTACACTATTGACGATGTAGTGATTGAAGATAATGTTGTAATTGGTGCAGGGTCAGTCATTCTACCCGGTGTAACTATAGGGAAAGGTGCTGTAATAGCTGCAGGTTCTGTGGTAAATAAAAATATAGCTCCTAATACCTGGTATCTCAATGATGGAACAGAATGGCATCCTGAGTGAATAATTTTTGCAATATATTTATCAATAAAAACTAAGTATGGAAAGTATAGAAATTCTTACAGTATTAGAGTCATTTATAAATAACGACCTGGGGAAAAAAAATGATAACTTGTCATTGGACACTAAAATTAAAGATTTAGGAGGTTGGGATTCTTTGACCAATATAAAATTTACAGTTTTGATAGAAACAAAATACAATATCAAATTTTCTATCAGAGAGGTTATTGGATGGAAGACTTTGAATGATGTGATTGGTAATATAATAAAGAAAAGTTTATAGTCCCATTGTATAGTTTGAAGTTCATAAATGAAGCTATTGATAGTATGTAGTAGAAATTCAGGTCGGATTGCTCCTTTTATAGATGAGCAGGTTATTGCTTTGCAATTACAAGGGTCCCTAACTGAGTTTTTTCTGGTACAACAAAAAGGGATTGTGGGCTATTTAAAGGAAAGAAAGAACTTGTTTAAAAAAATAAAATCTTTTCGACCAGATTTGATTCATGCTCATTATGGTCTGTCCGGTTTACTGGCAAACCTACAAAGGCAAATTCCTGTTGTTACTACTTATCATGGAAGTGATATTAATAACCCGAAAGTATTTCCGTTTTCAAAGTTGTGTATGATGTTATCAGCACAGAATATTTTTGTATCAAAGAAGAATCTACATAAATCTAACCTACAATTGCTTTCTACTCACTGGGTGACTCAAAGTCACACAGTGAGTAGAAAGAATTCTTTAATCCCTTGTGGAGTCGATATTGAACTTTTTAAATCGGTTGAGAAGTCAACAGCTCGTAAGTTATTGGGATTGGATGAGGATAAGCATTATGTTTTATTTTCCGGTTCATTTCATAATGCTGTAAAGAATCCCAAACTGGCTCTAAAAGCAATAAATCTTGTTGAAAATGCAGAACTGATTGAATTGAAAGGTTATACTCGAGAGCAAGTTGTATTACTTATGAATGCTGTTGATGGGGTTTTAATGACAAGTTTTTCAGAAGGGTCACCACAATTTATAAAAGAGGCCATGGCTTGTAATTGTCCAATAGTTTCTGTAGCTGTAGGTGATGTACCTGATGTAACAAAAGATATTGAAGGTTGTTATATAACCACTTACGAACCTAGTGATGTTGCAGAAAAACTAATACTGGCATTCGATTTTGGTAAACGTACAGAAGGAAGAAAAAGAATTGTTGAATTGGGATTGGATTCAGAGACTGTGGCAAAAAAAATCCTTGATGTTTATAATAAAACAATAAATTAAAATAAAAAAGAGTTATACTGTCAAATTCTTAATAGTATCTAATAATGAAAATAATCATTTATCTCGGTCATCCTGCTCAATTTCATTTCTTTAAGAATATTGTTAAACAATTGATTCATGATGGTCATCAGGTAAAGATATTAATAAAAACAAAGGATGTATTAGAAAATCTTGTTAGGTTAAATAATTTTGAATATGAGAATATACAATCAGTACCTCGTAAAAACAATAAATTTTCAATTTTATTAGCATCTCTAATAAGAACTTTCAAAGTATTATTGATTTCAATAAAGTATAAAGCAGATATTCTGGTGGGTGCCGATGCATCAATTGCTCAATCAGCATTTATACTCCGTCGGTCGGCAATCACTGTATTGGAAGACGATTATAAAGTTATTGAGAAACTTGCAAAAATGACTTATCCATTCACTGCTTCTATTGTTGTACCTACAGTTTGTCAAGTCGGGAAATGGGAGAATAAAAAAGTGCCCTATCTTGGTTATATGAAATTAGCCTATTTACATCCTAATAGATTTAAACCTGATGAGGAAATAGTAAAGAAATATATAAAGGTAAAGAATTACTGTTTGATTAGACTGGCACAACTAACTGCTCATCACGATGTAGGAATAAAAGGTTTGACAGTCGATTTGGTCAAAGAAATAATTCAAATAACTGAACAAAAAGGTTATACTGTATTTATTAGTTCTGAAGCTCATTTACACGAGAGTTTATTGTCTTATCAATTAAAAATTAATCAAAACGATATACACCACCTGATGGCTTTTGCATCACTCTTAATCTCAGATAGTCAAAGTATGTCAGTCGAATCAGCCATGTTGGGTGTCCCATCCATTCGTTTTAGTGATTTTGCAGGTCGTATAAGTGTTTTGGAAGAATTAGAAAACGTTTATCAACTTACTTTTGGTGTTAAAACAAATCAGCCCGAACAACTAATCTTAATGGTCAATAATTTGCTTTCAAATGAATATTTGTCTAAATTATTTCAAAAACGTCGTCAACAAATGCTAACTGATAAAATTGATGTAACTGCTTTCTTTGTTTGGTTTATTGAAAATTATCCCGAAAGTGCAAAGATAATGAAAGAAGATCCGGAGTATCAGTATAGATTTAAGTAAACAAGGAGACAAGTAAACAAGGAGACAAGTAAACAAGTAAACAAGTAAACAAGTAAACAAGTAAACAAGTAAACAAGTA
>JBAXMR010000011.1:0-69120 GCA_037134195.1 Paludibacter sp.
AGCTATATTTTTTCTGATAGTTTTTGGGTCATAATATAAATACATTTGGTATTAGATGTCAGATTATTCATCAGATGACTTTCAGTCATCGGATGAATTAGATGTGCGCTTTGCTTGGAGCGAAACTACGGGATGTTGGAATTCCGATTCCGACAAAGAGAAATTGACAGAGTCGGAACTCCGTCATCCCGATTGGAATTCCGATTCGGACAAAGAGAAATATTGACAGAGTCGGAACTCCGTCATCCCGGTTGGAGACGAACTTCACGGAGTCGGATTCCTGAGAAGAATTGACAGAGTCGGAACTCCGTCATCCCGGTTGGAGACGAACTTGACAGAGTCGGATTCATGAGAAGAATTGACAGAGTCGGAACTCCGTCATCCCGGTTGCAATCGGAATTCGGTCATTTCAATTGGAATCGAAATCAGAGTTCGGACGACCCCAAAATTATTTCTCAATCCTGAACCAATCAAAATCGGCGTAACCGGTTTCGTAGGTTTTACCTTTTCGCACAGCGTAAATACCAACTTTTGCTCCAATCCATTTTCCTTTTTTAGCAGCAAACGGTTCTCCGATTTGCTTGAAATTGGTTCCATCGGTACTGAAACTGAATGTGCATTTGGCATTGCCCCATCTGCTGTTCTCGGCAGTGTTATAGGTATTGAATTCGGGAGAGTCTGGCTTTACATTTTCAACTTTTACTTTGAAATAAACGGTATTGGTAAATATATATTCTTCAGCACTATTTACTTCAGGCTTGCCCCCTTCGGCATCGATGCAGGTGGATTGATATACCGCCATGCCTTTGTCAGTCTTTTTAATTGAAATTCGACTATAATCGATTCCCATTATAATCAGACCTGCTTCTTCATCTATCGTTTTGGCTGTAAACGTGAATTTTGTTACAGCACTAAAATCGGGTGCAGGGAATTTTTGTGTCAGTAAATTAGGTACATTCCATCTGTTCGGCATACCATCAAGCATAGGCACATTAAACAAGCGAAGAAATCCGTAAGCCGCACCGGCAGGAAAGCACCAGTTGCTTTTGGGATTGGCTGGCCATTGCCATTGAAGTCCGATTCTTGGTTCATTAAATTCATCCGATTCCTGTGGTGTTTCCACAGGATAGGTTTTTCCCACATTTGGTTTTTTATAAGTTAATACAGGTTCGCCAATTCCGTTTCCGTCGGTATCAACCCCCATCAAAGGCCAGTCGTTCACCCATTTTACAGGTTCTAAATGCAAGATTCTTCCATAAGCGTCCTTGTCCTGAAAGTGCATAAACCAGCTTTCGCCCGTTTGGGTATCCACCCATCCGCCCTGATGTGGTCCGTTGGTAGTGGAAGCTCCTTTTTCGAGCACTATTTTTTCTTCGTACGGACCGTAGATATTTTTGCTGCGCAATACCAATTGCCATCCGGTACCAACTCCACCTGCCGGTGCCATAATGTAATAATATCCGTTTCGCTTATACATTTTAGGTCCTTCCACGGTTGGATGATTTTCATGACCATCAAACACAATCGCACCATTATCGAGCAAACGTGTGCCGTCTTCGCTCATACGGTTCATAATCAAAACACTTTTTATTCCCGAACGACTTCCTGCCATGCCATTTATCAGATATGCTTTTCCATCTTCGTCCCAAAACGGGCAAGGATCAATCCAGCCAAGCGATTTCTTAACTAATAACGGTTCGCTCCATGGTCCGGCAGGATTGGTGGCTTTCACCATCCATATTCCATAATCGGGGTCGGGATAATAAATATAAAATTCGCCTTTGTGATAACGCATGGAAGGTGCCCAAACGCCACCACCGTGTGTTACCGAATCGTAACGGGCAAAAGGTGGCTGATACAGGAAAGCGTTTCCAATAATCTGCCAGTTAACCAAATCTTTTGAATGAAGAATAGGCAAAGCCGGGACTTCGTTAAAACTGGACGCTGTCATATAAAAATCATCTCCTACACGAATTACATCGGGGTCAGAGTAATCGGCATGAAGTACCGGGTTTTTGTATGTTCCATCACCGTTATCGGATACCCAAACTTTGGAAATGTAGTTTGTTGGTTGATTGTTGGCTGTACCAAGCGGTATGGCAGATTGAGTTGAAAGGTTGACTGTTTGAGCATTGGTGACCTGCATCAATACAAAAAAAACTACTAAAAAAAAACTAATTTTTCTCATGGTATTTAACTGATTTTAATGAACCTCTAAAAATACAAAAAAAAACGATTACAGCATTCAATATCACTATTAATATACTGTAATCGTCCTCATCAATCAAAAATTCACACAACTTCTCTCAAACAAATTATAAAAGTCAGGTTTAGTTATTGGTTAATCTGGAAATTTGAGAAAATGACTATTTACTGCTTCACTCTCCTTGTATCCTCGTTCACTTGTCTACTTGTTTCCTCGTTTCCTTGTTTCCTCGTTTCCTTGTTTACAAATTATCAGTACTATTTTTCACCAGTATCACAAATTCACGTACCACTTTTGCTGTACCGTTTGTGCCCACATTCAGTCCAACGAAAGTAACCTTATATATTCCTCTATCTTTGTAAAAATACTGGTAATATTTCATAGAACTCTGGTCTACTTTTTTAACTACAACGGGAGAATCGGAGAATAAGGTGGGACTCAGAACTGAATAACTGGGGTCGACCGGTTTACAAATCAACCACGCTTCGCATGGGCTTGAACCAGCTGTTACTACTTTGGAAGCATCAGCAGGTACGGTAATAGAAATAGGATATGCAGTTGCCAGTGCAAGACCATTTTTATTTTTAGCTACAGTACCACCTGTAATGGAAGGAGCATAACTCACTCCAATTTCACCTGTGTTCCAGGAGTAACCTGTTGCGTTCAACAAATTACGAGTAGTATTAGGTGCTATAGTAGAATCGGGAGCATTCTGTGCCCAACTTGCATCAGCAAAAGCTGCAATAACCGGATATGTTATTGTATCTTTTTTGACAACAGTCAGACCTTTTTGGGAATAGCCATAATCGCGAATTTCAGTATTAGTTACCGTGAACCCGGTAACCGAAAGCATGTTTTTGGTGGCATCCGCACTTTTTGATACGATTCCCCAATTTATATTCCCTACGTATAGGTTAACCGGTGATGTATTCTGGTTTATTGTAAGTGTATCTGCAAGTGCTGTTGCCAAAGTGGCACTTTTAGTACGTAATGATTTGACTAGTATCTTGGTTGCAGCCTGAAAATCGGATGGAGTAGAATTCCCCATACCCGAAATTTCGTATAACGAATAACTTCTAGCCACTGAAGCATCAAAACTGTTAGTGTTTATTACAGTATTGATAATTACTTTCGATTCAAACTGTGTTCCATCTTCAATTCGATAAAGTCCTTGTCTGTTGGCAAACCTATATTCTTTTTTAGATTCACCCGAATAAAATAAAATCTCATCAGGACATCCATCCGGGAAACTAAAGGTCAATTCATCTTTTACATTTATGACAATTGTATCTGTTAGAAGCTTTTGATAACCCGAAACCATTACCTGAAAATTATCGGGAGTAACAACCAAAGCTCTTTCGTCGGTACAACTGCTCATTGCAAGTGCGATGACTGACAGCAGCATAATGCTCTTATTTAAAAAGTTTTTCATAATACTTTGTATTAGTCCTAAAACCAAAAAGGAATCAGGGCGTTTTTTAATTATTAACTATTAATTATAAACTGATTACCACCCTGGATTTTGATAGAATGTATTCGAAGCACGTCCCAATTCATTGTTAGGGATAGGAAGCAGTGAATATTTGGTATAATATCCCATCAGGGCTTTCATGGAATAAACCGGTTTTGGATCATTATTTCCTGCTGAATTTATAGCGGCATCATTTTTATAGGCAGTAGAACTGTTTGTTCCATCAGAGCCATATACTTTGGCATCATTCATTATCTGATTATAAACCGTACTGTATTTATTCTGACCCCAACGAATCAAATCCATGCGTCGAACTCCCTCGAAGCAAAGTTCGCGTGAACGTTCATCCTGAATATAAGGCAAATCATACGAACTGATAGAAGTTAGTCCTGCACGCTTACGTACTTGATTGACATAACCCAATCCATCAGGGATGATGGAGGCACCCTGAGTTCCTTTTTTGAAAAGAGCAGCTTCGGCAGTCATTAATAACACATCGGCATAGCGCAAAATCGGGAAATTGCAGGATGTATTATATTTCTCTCGTGAAGTAGCCATAACGGATGGGATATTTTCAAATTCTCTGCGCCATTTGCCAATACCTCTTGAGAATACATTCATATAACCAGATGCCGATGTTCCGGTCATTTTTACGGATGTGATTGCTCCACCAGAAACAGTGATGGTAAACAAGGTTCCACTACCGGTATTTGTTGTTACTGAACCCGAAGCCCATACATTGCTATAGCCTTCCACTTTCACACTGGCATAAGTTCCGTCGGTATATCCTGCACCGCCATTTTCAATTACAGTTTCATCCACCAGTTTATCTCCTTTCACCACAAAAAGTAATTTAGCAGGAACAGAAGGGGTTCCCATCAAATTAGGTAAAGTGTAGGAAATATAGTTATAACGGGTATTATTAGTATTTTTATACACATAAGGGGAGATATTCCAGTCACGACGAAGATCGCCCTTTTCGTATTTTGCCCAAAGTGTGGCATGAGGTCGGAACTTTCCATCAGCATATCCTATTGTACTCGATCCAAAGCCAAGGTCAAGACAGTCGACACCCATATACGACCCAAGATTGTTTACATACGAATTATTCCATCCCTGATATGGCCCTGAGAGAGAAGACTTCATATAAAACGAACAATCCCACATGGCTTCTTTATCATGAGCATAATTAACGTCATTCATCATATTAGATATAAAAACTACTGCATAACCTGGTATGTCAAGTCCCTTAAAAAGAAAACTGGAAGTGTTCAGTGCATGTATATTATTCCTAACCGACCTTTCAATGAGTTGTTTACCCCAAACAGCAACTGAATCGTACATCGTAGAATCTTTTATTGCTTCATGCGAGGCCATAAACAATCCGACACGTAGCGAAAGACCTTCAGCAACTGTTTTGGTAATATAAGTGGTTGTTTGTGTTTCGGTAATTTCTTTTAACTGTGGTACCGCATTCCGAAGTTCCTTCACTGCAAACGAACAAACTTCCTTCATGGAATTGCGAGGTAAATCCAGGTTTGTCATCTGATCTGTCGGTGTGTTTTTGATAGGCACCGGACCGAAATGAACTGCAAGCATAAAATGTGCAAAAGCACGAAGTGACATAGCTTGTCCAACCATATCGGCTTTTTTTGCTTCGTCCATTTGTACTGATTTCGACATCCCTATCACTATGTTGCTAGACTCTATAATTTCATACATAGCCCGCCATAATTCCTGAATTGGTACAGTAGTACTGCTGCAATTATGAAGCCCCATGGTTGATGTAGCTTCTTCGCCAGTAATATTTGTATTTTTAAAAAATGATTCATCAGTATCACAACCGTTAATAGATCCCCAAAGTCCATATCCATAGGTGCTTCGGTCGATAGTAAGCGTACTGTAGGCTGTAGTAAGTAAACCTGTCATTACCGCTTCCGAAGGGTGCTGCATATTAGGTTTGGTACTTGTGAGTGACAGATCTGAGTCACAGCCGGAAATACTAAAGAATACTACCGGAATTAGTATCAGAATAAAATATTTGATTTGCATAATATTATAGATTTTAGAAAGTTATATTAATACCACCACTTACAATCAGGGAGCGTGGATAAGCTGCATTGTCCATACCTCCGGTCATCGAAGAATAGGATGTTGTATTGGTTATCTCAGTATATCCGGTACCTCTTTTCTGGTTTACACCGCTATAATTGGATACTTCAGGGTCTTGTCCAGAATATTTAGTCCATAATGCCAAATTCTGAGCAGAAACATTCACGGAGATATTGGACAGTTTTAATTTCGAAACTATTTTTGAAGGTATTATATAACTCAGCGAAAGTGTTTTGAATCGAATAAATGAACCATCTTCGATAAATTTATCGGTAACACGGGGGGTAGTTACACTTGCGTCTCCACCACCGATCGATTCTTGGATTCTCGGAATATCTGTATTGGTATTATCGGGTGTCCAACGATTAACAAATGATTCGTACATATTACCACGAACCCAGTATCTGCCCGATTCACCAAATTTCAACGCATTATAATTCAACACTTTGCTGCCATAACTGTACTGAAAGAATGCCGAGAGCGAAAAACCTTTCCAGCTAACTGTGGATGAAATACCACCGGTAAGAAATGGAAGGGGTGAACCCAGTATTGTGCGGTCGTTATCGTCAATAATACCATCACCATTCAAATCTTTGTATTTACGATCACCCGGTTGTATCCCCAAAGCGGAATTTTTCAACACATTAAACCGTACCACACCCGGTTTAAGCGTATAGGTTCCATTGGGGTTTTGGGTAAAATCTCCATACTGGTATAAACCATCGGTCATAAATCCGTAGAACTGAGAAATATTTCCACCTTTTTTGGCAATCCATAAAGCACTAATGTCCGACGAATTCTGTGTTAAGATATCATTACCTTGTGCAATTTCAAGCACTTTATTAGTATTATAACTGCCGTTCAGGTTAACCGACCAATTCACATCTTTGGTTTGTATCAAAGTCGCTCCAATCGTAAGTTCCAATCCCTGATTCAATACACTACCCACATTTTCAAACCTGGTATTACCGTTATTATTCGTATTTGCACCATTGAAATAGCCTGCATAATAAGGAATATTTTTAGCCATTAGGAAATCAGAAGTAACTCTGCGGTAATAATCGGCAGTTAAAGTAATTCGGTCATTAAACAAACTCCAGTCTGTACCAATATTGTATTCGGTAGTTTTTTCCCAGGTCAGGTTTTCGTTTGAATAGAAATACTGTGTCAAACCATTATTAAGAGTCACACCATCGTAGGTATACGATCGGAATTTTTGTAACTGACCAAGCTCCAACAGATAGGAAAAATCACTCACACCACGGTTATTCCCTACCGAACCGGTACTTAACCGAACTTTTGCATCACTTACCACATCTTTCAGCGAGTTCATAAATGGTTCATTACTCAGTCGCCACGCAAAAGCACAGGATGGGAAATACCCCCACTGATTAGGTTTATAGAATTTGGAAGAACCGTCAGCACGGAAATTCACTGTAAATAAATAACGGTCGAGATAGCTGTAATTCACACGTCCCAAATAGGATAAGAGCTGATTTGCAGAACCGTTATAGCCTGTTTGTGTTCCTGAACCAGACGTTGTGATGTTTCCGGATGAAAGGTTATACAGCCCAAGGTATTCAAAATCTGGAGTCATATTGATAGCCCTGAGAGTTTGGGTTTTGAAACCACTGTACTGATAAGTAAGACCTATAGTTACATCAAGCGAATGATCTTTATTAAATTTCTTTTTGTACGTCAAAAGGTTTTCATTCAGGAAGTTGGTTACATCCTGATTATCAATCAAAGCATTTACACCATTAACATTAATTGCAGTTGCACTGGCTGTTGCACTGGCAACCCTTTTATATAAAAGTCCCTGAATAGTTTTTGAATTATAAAACTGCTCACGATCGGTATTAATAAATGTACTTCCAACCGATGTTGTAAATACAAAGTCCTTCAAAAAACGAAGTTCAAGTTTTCCATTAACTGTAGTTGTTCCTTGTGTGCGGACATCCTGTTCGTTTTGAGCCTGTTGCAACGGACTTACAAGTACCGAAGGGTCTATTCCGGTATCGAGGTTACCACCTGATAGCATCATACTGTCAACTTCTGCCAATAACAAATCCTGTCCTCCTAAACCCGAAGTGGGTCTATATTGGCGCAAATTATTCATTACCGAATTGGTTTTGGTAATTATGGTATTATGAGTAGCTTTTAACTGAAGTTTTACAGATTTATTAAAACGTTGATCTAAACTAAACTGAGCGTTATAACGATTCATTCCGGTATTTAGAATAACACCTTTTTGGTCAACATAACCCAGATTAAAATTATATTTAGTTTCGGCAGTTCCTCCATTAATTGACAAGGAGTGAGTCTGAGTTGGTGAAGCTGCCATCAGCAAATCAGGCCAGTTATATCCGGCTTCATTTCTGTAATTTTCCAGTGTAGTAGAGTCACCTTTCTCATTATTCAAATACATCTTTTTAAATGTAGTATATTGAGATGAACCCTCTTTGGATGCAATTTCCTGTTGCATTTTCACATACTCGTATGGTCCCATCATTTTGGGCATAGCAGGCTTGGCTGTCATCGAAAAATTGTAGCTGTAATCTACTTTGGTTTTTCCAACCGTTCCTTGTTTGGTATTAATAATAATAACACCATTAGCACCGCGTGAACCATAAATGGCAATGGAAGAAGCGTCTTTCAGAACATCGATACTTTCGATGTTTTTGGAATCGAGAGTTGCCAAATCAAAATTTTCCATTGGAAAACCATCAATTACATACAGAGGAGAAGCATCCTGCGAAAGTGATCCACCACGGATGGTTACCTGAGCCTGAGCGCCCGGAGATGCATCAGCAGCCACAATGTTCACACCGGCTATACGTCCGGCAAGTGCCTGATCGATAGTAGTAACAGGAGCCGTGTTTATTTCGGCCATATTTACCTTGCCAACTGAGCCGGTGAGGTCTTTACGGCGTACCGAGCCATATCCGATAGCCACAGCTTCATTGAGTTGAAGGGCTTTGTCTTCAAGACTGGCATTGACAACAATTCTATTTTCAATAGGAACTTCAAGAGTTTCCATTCCGAGAAAACTAAATATTAGTGTCGCATTGGAACTGGCTTTAATGGAGTAAGTTCCTTTAAAGTCGGTAATGGTGGCATCTTTTGTTCCTTTCACTTTAATCGTAACACCTGCAAGAGGTTCATTGGTTTTGTCAGTAACGGTTCCGACGATTTGTTTTTTTTGTGCCTGTAGCGCAAGTCCGAAACAAAGAAGTACCAGAAGCGTAATCCACTTTTGTCTTTGAAATAAGTTGTACATTTTATAATATTGATTTAAGATTTGTAAATAATACAATCACTTGATTTGCGAAAATTCACAGTACAAAAATATGTTCTTTGATTCACTTGCAGAAGAAAAATAGTATCAAAAACTGGTAATATTGATACATGACATAAGTTTAAGTAAAAATCCCAAAAAAAATATCTTTTTACATTCTTACAATCACTTTGTTTAATTACTTTGTTTTCAATATATTGAATTTTTGTTTTACAATTTCAGCCATTTTTATTTTTGGCTCTGTTGACCGACCCCATTGCCAGGCAGCAATTGTTACTTCAATAGGGAATTTTGCTTTCGGAGGAATCTTTGTAAAGATAAGGATTTTGTTTTCAATAACAGCAGGACCTGCTACCACATAAAATTCAACAGGCAAGCCAGAATCGGAAGAAGCTATAAGTTGTATTGATTTTGTTCCGGCCTTTCTATCGGAAATTTTCTCAAAAGTGATTTTCTGCTGTTTTCCTGAGTTATTCTTTGGAAGCGTCAAGCCACAAGGTTGAAATATACTTCGAATACTATCATTTCCCTGCTGACGTACACCGAGATAACTGGTCGTATTTGGATACATTCGATCGAGCGAAATACGAAATTTATTATTTCTAATTGGCTTGTATTGTCCGCAAACCCATTCTAATAAAGGTGTTCCGGGTGCTTTTGCAAGTTTTTCTCCTGCTCCTACAGAGAAATTAGCCGGAATTTTGTCGAGCAAAACCGGTTTAACGCTGAAAGTCAGTCCATCTTCACCCATATCGGTCGGAATCAGTTTGGATATTCCGTTGAAAATAAACGGAGCTATTTTTCCACTGTCATTCAGAAATGCGGGAATCTGTGTGGCAGCTTTCCAGTTGATATGCGCAAAGGATTGAGCTTCTTCAGCTGTGTTTTTGTCAAAAAACCAGGGTCGTGATTTGGGATTTTCAGCAGAATATGGTATAACAGGAACTTTTTCATATCCAGGAACTGGTAAATCGGCCAAAAACCCGTTTTTCTTTGATACCGGCTGGAGTAAATCCGTTCCATTTGTGCTCAAACGAGCTTTGGCAGCCAATCGGATATAATCTGCGAGATAATTTACCACCTTTTCGGAGCAATCGAAATGTCCGCTCGAACCATCAATTACAAAACTAAAAGGCCATTCGGGATATTGATTAATCTCTTTCTGTATTCCTTCATACGTTTTTTCGATATTATTCCAACGGGTGCGAATATCAGCTTTGTCTTGTCCCCACTCCTGAGCAGTACCATAAACAGTGAGTGTAGGAATCGTATGGTTTTGAATCTGATAGTGATGATTTTTAATGTAGGCACATGCAATACATCTTTCGGGACGATAAGTGGTGAGTGCTTCCACCATCAACAAATGAGCCGATTCTCCCATGGGAAACCAGGGTACAGTAGCCACTTCGGCATATCCTGATTTTTCTGCCAGGCCATTGAGCATTTGTTGCAGAAAATCGACCGTGGTTTTGTATTCCAGCGCCATATTCAGGTTTTTTCCATCTTTTGCAGTTTTACGAAAGTTCATAAACGAGGGTGTGCTCCAGATTATTCCTAAATCATTGTCTTCACAGGCTTTGCGGATAGCAGCATGGCCAACCAGCATGTGCTCCGGGACATTGCTACACATAATGACTAATCCGCGCAGTTTTTTGCAATTTTCGGGAATCCACAAATATAAGGTAGAATTGGTTTTGGAACTATCAGCCCAAGCAGTACAAGTACCACTTTGCATAAACTGGAAAACCTGATTTACGGGCGAACGACGTGATTCAGGGATTTCTCCAAGAGATTTATTCGGCACATTGCCGGAGAGAATGGTGGCAATGAAAATTAAATTTGCAGCAAATGCAATCAGCCATTTTTTCATGTTCTATTATTTTAAATTGGTTGAATTATTCAATATCCGTACGAAACGGTGATGCAGGTAATCCTTCTTTATTGTACAAATTGCATCGAGGTGAATTTGCCCAACCGTAGCGCACTGCTACAGGATTTGCAACTTGCAGATTGGATACAATTACACTATTTCCATCAATCTGTGCATCGGCTTCCACCCATTTTTTATCTGAACCGGCAATAAAGAATCCTATCAGTTTATCTTTCGGGAAAGGTGAAACGGTTGGTGCATACCATGGCGACTGACCGATAACCAATCCGCTGCCGGTTTCTTTGAATAAAATCCGTATTTTTCCATCATTTTCTATCTTGAAATCTTGATATAGCGGACCGGAAGCTACTATTTTTTCATTGTATGCCACTTTTCGGGCAACGAGTGCTAACCGTTGTCCAACATCATATTTATCAGCCGGATGCACGTTTTTTGGATCACCCACATCGATGGTGATGGCCATGCCTGTTTTTGGTAAACGTAAAGTCATTAGCTGAGCTTCGCGTAAAAAAGGCCAGCCACTTTCAGCAACCGGTGTTTTGTCTGCACCGTTGGAAGGTAACTGAACCCACAAAAATGGGAACTGTGCCGCATCAGCGGGTTGATTCCACAACTTACGCCAATTTTCAACTAAACGAGGCATTAATGTGCGGTACTCAAAACCTTTGCCTCCGTCATTTTCGCCCTGATACCAGATTACACCTCGCATGGCATACGGAATCAGCGGAGCAATCATCCCGTTGAAATTTACAGTTGGCGTACTTGGTCGTTTAGAAGGACTTGGCATTCCCATTGGATCGGGATTCGATGGTTCGGGCATGGAAGGTTGTGGTTTTTTTCCAACTGCCATTCCTTTAGCAACCGAATCATTGTATAATTTCAATAAAGCATTATAAGCTGGAGCTACATCTTTTTGATATTTCTTTAGTTCGGCATCATAATCGGTGACCAATTTTGGATTTGCTTGAATTTCAGCATATTTTCCAACTGCCTTATCCCATAAATCTACCATTTTTGTAATAGCCGGACTTTGTTTCAAACCACTCAGACTGATCCATGTTTCGATGGAAGTACCACCCCACGAAGCATGCAGCACAGCTAAAGGACATTTTTGTGTTTTGCGTAATTCGGCAGCAAAGAAATAGGCAACTGCCGAAAAACCTTTGGCACTTTCGGAGTTAGATAGTTCCCACTTACCTTTCATATCGGTTTGTGGCTCTGATGCAGGTTTTTTAGCAACGGTAAAGAACCGTAATTGTGCATCGTCTGCTTTAGCTAAGACTTCATTGGCATTTTGAAGTGAGCTCACTGGCGATGCCATGTTGGATTGCCCTGAAGCTACCCACACTTCGCCTACTAATACATCGGTAATTTTTTGAGTTTTTGTTCCAACAGTTATAATTAATTCCTGCGGTTGGTCATTGGTTGTAAGCGGTTCAAGATCAATTCTCCATTTGCCATCGTTTTCTACCAAACCTGTTTTGGTTTGTCCGGCAAACTGAACGGTCACTTTCTCACCCGATTTACCAAAGCCCCAAACCGGCACTTTGATGTTCCGCTGAAGCACCATGTGATCTGCAAAAATGGCAGGTAATATTTTCTGAGTTTCTGAAGTTGTTTGTGCCTGTGCAGCAAAAACCACAAAACTCAAACAAAGGAAAGCAAGTACTTTCCCTGAGAAGAAAAAAAGTTTTTTCATGACGATTTATTTAAAATTATGTAACAAAAATAGTTTTAATAAATTAGATGGCATTAATATAAATACAAAAAAACAAAACCGTTAAGCTATTTAGAAACTGAATTATTCAAAATAAAATCCGGCTGTTTTTTTGCCACCGATATCTTACCGGCAGCATCAAATTCAATTTTAATAATTCCGGGTTTTTCGCGCCAGGGTGCTTGTTTGTCGTCTCCAAAAAAGCAGGTAAACCAATCGCCGTTTTTGGCTTTGAAAAGGTTAGTACCACCGTTGCACGGCACTGCTTCGTATCGTCCGGTGTAGGGTCCATACACATTGTTGGAAGTTGCCATCATCATGGAATACCGGTCGTTGTATTTATCGGTCGAACCCAGGTAGTAAATGCCGTTTCGTTTGAACAAGGTTGCTCCTTCAAAACCAAGATCTTTGCATTCGTAGTTGGCTTTGCAGTTAGAAATATGTTTGGAAGGGTCTGTATCCGGATTCAGCAATACAATCGGACGCAGTGGTTCAGCAAAATCACTTAAATCGTCCTTCATTCGGGCAATCAGATTTGCCGGTCCCTGCGTAAAATACACTTTGCCATCTTCATCTTCGAATAACGTGGGGTCAATTAAAAACGAAGCAGGAATCGGTCCAATTCCACCCATCAGCGGTTTATCAGGGTTGGTGGCATGAATGTATGGTCCCTCGGGTTTTCCTGTAGTGCTTTTCAGGATAGAAATGCCACCAGGAGGCATGCTGAGGCAGATATAATAATTTTTATGAATATAATGCAACTCCGGTGCCCAAATTGAGCGTATCGGTTTTCCGTGATGCAAACGCCACAGTTTTTCCCAGCCTCCGCCTTTTTCGATGCTCCACACCAGACCCAGATAATCCCATTTTTTTAAATCTTTTGAACTGTAAATTTCCACGCCGTCGTTGTATCGCCAGATATTACGACCGGTGCTTCCGGTAAGGTAATAATTTCCATCGCCACCCACAATAATCACCGCATCGCGCATATTCACATCCCAGATTGGTTTGATATTCGGGATAAATCCATTGCTAATCGATGAACCATCGGCATAATTTTTTCTATTGGCGAGGGTCACATCCACATCGAAACTCCAGTTTCCGGCATGTCCTCCAAAAAATGTTCCCTGAACCGATTTTCCCGGACCTGAAATACCGGAACCACTTGCTAATACTGAATCGATGGATGATTTTGGGAATTCTCTGGCTGCCCAAATCTGAATTTGTGCATATAGCTGAAAATGGGAAATAAATCCGATTATAATTAAATTTAATTTAAGATATTTCATTGTTTTATGTATTTATTATTTGCTTTCCAAAATCATTTTAGCTCCCCGAACAACATTGATTTTAGTTCGATTGCTTTTTAATTCAAAATTCAATTCGTCCACTTGATCTGCCCATTTTACAATGGCTTTTCCGTTGGAGAATTTTATTTCGGGTAGTTTTTCACCGTAATTAAATGGAATCAAAAGCACTTTATCATTGAATTGTACCGCTTTCTTTTCAATTGTCAGGCGGTTATATTCCTTTCCATCTTCATCTTTCAGCGTATTGACAGACACTTCGGCACCGTTGGCAGCATCGAGCGAGCATACCAACAAAAGGGGATCGCCAACCGATGGTTCAAACGGTTCGAAAGTTTCTCCCTTTTTCATATTGATGAACTTTTCGTTGTAGCCCAGCACATTACATCCGGCAGGAATTTTCGAATATTTAGCCTGATAAACGCCTTTGCCCAACATACCGGTCCATTGATAGAGGTGAGTATTTTTGTCTTTTTTCAAATCATCCACTATCAGACCGTAGGCATGTTTACCACGAATCAGACCGGTGGAGCGATAAGCGTATTCAACCGGATTCCACAAAGCACGAAGCGTGGGGATAAAGTTTGAAAAGTTATACGTTGGCCACCAGGGACGCATTTTGTAATGGGTTGTGCCTTTATAAACATTAAAAGTAGCCGAATCAGTTTCCAGTTCCCAACCGGTTTTGGCTACTGTAGTATCGATTTTGCTAAAAAGAATTCCCCATTTTTGCACCTGTGTGCACCATTGGTAGGTGTAGCAATAGGTTTGATCGACAGAGCCAAAAGCTCCGTTTTCGTTCATATTGGCACCAAGGTAAACACCTTTTGCAGCGGGCGTTTCGGGTTCTGCCTTTCCGTCAATTATCACTTCGCTGTGGTAACGACCTGAATAGGTTTTGGGCGTTGGTTCGGTAATCCAGTTTACACCATTTCCTGAAAAATAGAACATCCCGATATCGGCATGATGGTGACCAGAACCCATGTAATGATTTGGACGAACGTGCAAACAGAGCCACGAAGCTTTTTCGCTGCGGTCGCTCGAAGCAGACATTATTCCCTGAACTTCGGTATTCCAGTTGAGCGGTGCTGTCAGATCGGCTTTGGTAGTTGGTTTCCAATCGGCAATGTATGGGAAGCCTAATCCAAATCCGGGATAAGTTGGACCCGGAAGGCGCACGCCTGAAATTTTCTTTTCGAGAAACGCACGATAAGCATCTAAATTGAATTTTGCCGGATCGTTGCCCAATTGTTTATGGTGAGGGAAAAGCCCGACAAATGAATTGGTAAGCAGGAAATCGGCACTTCGGTCATCGGGGAAAAATGCTTTTAATTCCGATACGGTTTGAAATGCCAACGGACTTCCGCCCCAGGTTCCACTGCTCAGGGTTTCTTTGCCGTTAGGCGAAGTGGTGTACATCTGTGCTTGCATTAATTTACGCAAATGGGGATGTCCAAACAAATTATCGCCCCGACGTGCTTGAACCACCATCGCTAAGAATTCGAATTGCCAGCCACCGCCACTTTTTCCGTTGCTTTCAAACATCTGACCGTTTTTGTCGATTCCCCATTCTAAGAAATCACGTGTCAATTCACAACCCGATGCGTAAGCTTCAGCATCAAAACCATCCAATCCTTCGATGGCAGCCAATGCAATGTGGTGCGTTAAATGCCAGCTTACGTGGTTTATATCGCGCCATGCACGGCGCGGACCGTCACCGCCACCGGTACGGCGACCGTAAGCAGCTTTTGCTATAAGGTTTTGCATAAATTTGCGCTGCTCCGGTGTCATATATTTTCCGGCAAAGTCAAGCGAAAAAGCCAGATCCATGTGGGGAACAACACCGTGCATACCGCGCCATTGCGTTTCGGCACTGTTGGCTTTTTCAGGGCTAACGCCAAATTCACTATCGGAAGTTAATACATGCTCATCTACAGCTTTATCAATCAATTTATAATAGGTAGAAATGGCGTTTGCCACTTTTTTCCCTAATTCTTTATTATCGGTCAGCAAACAATAAAATGCCATGGTGGTAAGGCAGTTGGTTACATAATTGATGTGCGAATTATGAATGCCGGGTTTATGATCTTTAGACAAAGATGCAATGGCATAAACGCCTTTCAACTGGTTTGAGGCTGCATCTTCGGGCAATTTCCCCGATGCCAGCATGTCAAAAATTTTTCCGTCGCTGGTGGTTGGATTCCACCATGTTTTTTTAAACAATACTTCAATTTCAATCAATGATTTCTGTGCCGATTTGTTCTCTTTGATATGTTGCATCAACATGGGTAAATCTTCGGGACTAAACAGCAAACGTGGATAGACGCCCGGTGAAGGCACTTTTGAACCGAGTAATTTGTAATTAAATCCGGTAAAATCATACGCACTGCGAGGCGTTTCGGGCCACACGGTTTCGGGACCTTCTTCTAATTCTTTCAGTTTTTCAGGTGAAACTCGGGCATGCTCAGTCCATTTTCCCTGTTCTTTCAGCAACGGAATATATTTCATCGTCATATCCGGTTCCATCAGTTTTTCGGGTGTATCGAAGGCGGCCACAATGCAATCGGATAAGGTCTGATCGTTATCGGCATAAGCAATCGCTTTATCGCTGATTAACAACAATCCACGTTTGGTTTGCAGGGTTTGTTTGCCTGCGCTTTTGGCTAAATCGACAGCTGAAATATAATTTGCACCATTGATTTGAATGGTTTTCACAGAAGTGGGAATATCCGTTTTGGTTCGGTTGAAATCATATACCCAGCGCGGCTCAAGGATTTCGAGTCCGGCAGGAATAGGTTTTGGTTGAAAAGCTTTGGAAACAATAATACTGGCTGAACTTTCAGGAACATAGATAACTCCGCCTTTGAGAACGACATCACCACGCAAAATATCTTTATCGTCTAATCGTACTTTAAGCCCATTAACATAAGCATATTTACTTCCGGCAAAAATGGCGGTGTAATTTTTTAATGCTTCCATGGCAGTTGCATGAGCCGAACGGGTGTAAGGCAAACCTTTATCCTGCGGCGGTGTGGGTAATTCTGTCTGTTGCGCATGAGTTTTTGCTACCGGAAGTAGAACAATCATAAGTCCTGCTACAAGAAATTTTGGGAGTTTCATATTAACATAATTAGTTGTTAGTATTCCATAAAATATAGTTGCAAAGCAGCTTACGGGCTACTCTGGGTTTCGATTGAAAATATTGAGATTTGAGAAAATTTATCCCTTTATCGGGATTATCAATGATAATGAGCGATGTTCCATCGGTTTTCACGCGGTCAATTTAGTTTCTTATATTATCGATTAACTAGTAATTTGTAATTATAATTGCAATTATTTCGTTGTATCTTTAAAATGTATGCTCCTACTGAAACTTTTGAAATATCTATTGTACAACTATTTTTAGAACAATCTTTATTCAAAACAGCAGTTCCGAGTGAATTTATTAAGGATATCTTTGAGTTCTCAACATTCCGAAGATTTAAAAAGTTACAGGACGGATTTGGAAAAAACTCTACATCATTATTTGATTCGGATGATTCTAACCCGGTTGTTATATTGGGTGTTGCATTTACTTCAGTAGAAGCATTACTTTCGCCGCTGCTATTTGTTTGGGAAATAATGTAGTAATATTTTGTTCCATTGCTAAGTCCTGTATCGGAATACGAAATTGAACTCAGACCACTTGCCACTAATGTGTAGCCACTACCAGAAGTCGTTGAACGATATACACTATAACTTGTAGCACCCGATAAAGAGTTCCACGACAGCATCACCTGTTTGTTGCCCGCTGTGGCAATAGTGCCCGTAGGTGAAACTGGCATTGCATCCAACATCTGAATATTAGTTCTTCCTTTTGCATCCATAAGGAAAGCGATGTAACGAGTTGTTCCGTTATTATTGACAGTAAGTATTGTATGCGATGGATTCCATATAGTTACAGGAAGTTGGTCGCCAGTATTGTAAGCAAACAGCATAATTTTAAATTTCGCGTCAATGCTGTTACTTTCAATCACTAACCTGTGACGCACATAGGTATTTACCGAGTCAATTACTCCCGGTACAGCAGGGTCGATAGCGCCAGTATTATTGAGTATACGAACAAGAAACTTGCGACTGCCGGTAGCTGTGGGCTCTTTCAGGATAATATCGTTCCGGTAATTAGCATCGGTTGTGTTTATTGTTGTGCTTTCAATAGTCAAATCCTGAGCTATTTGCGCCAACCATTTGTAGTTGTTTACATTGTCATCTTTTTGAGCATCATCCACAATCAAAGCAAATGGTTTGGGAGTTTGCACCAGCCCCACTGTACGAAAAACTTTTTTTGAAACATTAAACGGAAACCGAATAGCACGTTTGTAAACCAAACCGGAATCGGAATAATTCAAATAATTATAGAGGCTGATGTTATCGCAACTGAAAGAAGGAGCGTAGCGGTAATGATTCAAACCATTATTAATAATCTGAGCTCCGGGCGTTGACAAATTAGGATTATCTCCGGCATACATCTGCATACCTCCCACATCCCACTGATAACTATATGGCTCAGTGGCATCACCTGCTATGGAGATTAAATTTGCCGTATTTTTAAAATCAACTATTGTTCCGGGTGCCTGAGCCACAACTCCTCCGACAACATTGGGATTATCACTACATGAGCCCAAATCATTTATTAACAAGCAGGAGCTTGCATAGGTAAAATACGCAGTTGGATACATCCCGTTGGAGGTGGTAGTCAATCGTGAAATCCAGCTTCGCCCCAATGCACTGTAAACAATATCGTTTTTATTTGCATAGACGTGACCTCCCAAATCCTGTCGGTTGTGAAAAAACAATGCTGCGGAGTTTACATCGAAACCACTGCGCAACGTGGCAAAACCACCCAATGAGTCAAAATACAGTTTGCTGTTTTTGTAAGCAGCCTGAGCTTCAGTTGCAAATGGTGTTGAAAAATAATCGCTGCAATAAATACCAGCGGGAATATTGAAATTGAAATAGGTTGTATTGGGCGCAAAAACAGAATAGCAATAGGAGTTAGCAATGTCTGCTAAATTGGATTTCCTTTTCTGAATATAATTCTTCCAGCAGAAATCCACTGTCGTATCGTTCGGATAAACCCATTTCAGCCCAATGATGTCAACTGCATTGTTTCGCCATGCACCTGTTGCGGGATCATCGGTAAAAGTTAAATTATTATTTCCGGTTCCGCCTAACAAATCGGCACCTAAGAATGAATAGCCATAAGGTTGAAGTATTGCGGGATAGAATTTTGTAGCAAAACTTTTAATGGAAGGATGCCCCAGTACGCTGTATCCCCGTTTTGCCAATGCAAATAACAGAGGAATGTTTAACTGATCCTTCCCAATCCCTTCATAATAATTTCCGGTAGCAGGATAAATGGCATAGTTCATAAAATTCCAAACGCCTCTTGCCCAAGTTTTAATGGAAGCTTCCTGCACATCGGTGTAACCGGTTTCTCCCTGAATCACTAGATTGGGAATAATCTCATAGCCAAAAGTTGCCCAGTTTGATGTGTTGGTGTACGAAGGTGTGGCGTAGCCATGTTGGTCGGTTGTTTTTGACGAAATAGCAAGCAAAGCCATGCGCACGGTATCCTGCTGACCTTTAGTCATTTGAGGATACAGAAAATCATAAGTCATAGCCATATTATACCCTCCGAAACGATCGCGGTTAGCGTAGGATAATTTATTAGCCTGAATCGGATCATTCAAATGACATTTTGCCCAAAGTGTAATAACTTTAGCCAGTTTTGCAGCACGTGTGGAATATTGTGTATTGGTCGAAGGGTCGGTTGTTCCTTTGAAAAGCCAGCACTCAAATGCTTCATGACTAAATATATAAGCCATTTTTATACTGTTATTTCCCCATAGATTATAATATCCGGTGGTGTCGCCCACTGCCAGTTTATCGTACATACTTTTCACATCAGCAGCTCCTACATTATTTAAAATATAGTTTCCATAAGGGTCAGCAGTATTATAACTTGCTGTTTTGCTGTAACCCGAATATCCTATTTGCAGCAATAGGGTGTGAGCGTGAATGTATTTGGCAATGGCCTGACCACTGGCTGTGTTTTTCAAACGGTTTTTTATATCCGTTGAGTCTTCGGGATTACAATACAAACGTGGATGAATTCCATAAGCAGGTGCATGTTTTATGATGCGCATTCCACTGAAATTTTGTTTCAAAGGATGTAATCCCGCAGGTCCGATTCCCAGTGGTGTCCACAGACTGGTGGTATCCAGATCAGCCAGTTTGTAAGTAAACCCACCCTGAAGCGATGAATTCAACGTAACGGTTGCGGAAACAGACCAGACTGATTCGGTAAGACTATTGCCTGCAAGCCGGGTTTTAACGCGATAAGTATAGGTGTTTCCATCTGTTAATGATGCATCTGTGTAGAAGTTACTGCTTTGCCAACCACTGGCATGACCACCGCCGGCGGTACAATCAAAATAATAATCCAGTGGTGCATTGGCCGATGGGCTTGCCGCCTGCATCAGCAGATTTAGATTTCCGGCATATTGAGGTTGCGTACTCCATTGAGCTGCATTTTGTGCAGGTGTTACACCGAGTGTATCAGAACTTTTACTCTCCTTTCCGGGCATCATATATGCTTTTACACAATAATACTTTTTTGTTCCGTTGGTTAAGCCCGAAATTAAAAAATTTGTGGTGTTTCCATTAACTGTTGATCCAATAAGTGTAAGTGAGTTACGGGATGTTCCACTATAAATATTATAGGCAATAGGATTATATGAAACGCTATCTGTACCCCAACTCAGATAAGCAAAACTATTTCCTGCAAATGGGGTATAAAGTTTTGGAGCAGGTAATGACGTGGATGACTGAAAAGCCTTATAGTTTGGTAAGCCGGTAATTGCTGTCGTTTTTGATGCATACACAATGCTATAGAAACCATTTGCAAGATTGGAAGCATCTACGGTAAATGAATATTTATTGGTACCAGCTATTTGTTGTTGACTGGCAATTGGAATAATGATGTTACTTCCCGTTGCAAACGAGCCATCGGTGGCATTATATATCAGGTAATAGTTAGTAGTTGAGGTGTTTATGGTAGAAGCACTTCCACCGGCATCAAAGTCAAAAGTCAGATTTATAAGTCCTCCGTTATTTGCCATATCCGTTTTAGTTAAATACCAGCTGCGCTTCCAGTTCGTAAATCCGCTTCCAAGTGTGTTCGTTCCGGTGGACGAATTATCGGCAGCAAGCAAATAATCGCCTGTTTCGTGAAGAAAACCATAGCTTGAAGCATTGGCAAACCCTAAGCCGTTGGACGAACCGGTTGCTGAAATACTATCGGTTGTACTTTCCAATCCGATACCAATCAAACTGTTAATATACAAGGAATTTGATGGTGCAAACAAACTGGAGGCACTATTTGCCAATGTAGCCTGCGTACCCCACTTCCAGGCAAGGTAAGCTTCCAAAATTTTTCTACCTGCAACACCCAAATAAGTTCCTGTGAGAACGGTTTCGCTGATACCCCAATGTACACTGATATAATATTGGTAACGGTTTCCGAGTGAAACCGGGTTTGTATAATCAAAAAACGTATATGCCGCAGTTTTTTCAGAACCGCCATTCAATTTTGTGTACATCAGTCCCAATGTTGGTGACGAAAAATTTTCAAGCAGATTCCACGAACTTCTAAAGTCCGGAATTTGAGTTCCTCCGCCTCCAATCACAGCACCTGAAGAATTCAACGTCATGGATAGCCTATACGCATCATCAGGTGTGGCAAGGTATTTCACGGTGATGGAAGGCGTATTGGCCGAAGATGAGTTGCGGGTATAGGTGCCATGTCTGAAATCGGTAACCGTTATAGGAGCATCGGGATAAACATAAACAATTTGAGCCAAATGATAACCTCCGCTAGGATCCAGTAACGCATTATCGGCAATATTCAAAACCTTAATGCCATTAAATTCAATCATGGATTTTCCATTTAGAGTACTCAAAACCGGGCTATAGGTTGATGAAGGTGCTGTAGCAGACAAATTGTTTGCCTTATCTTTCCATGTTGCAATACCCGAAACAGTTGTAAATGTGGATGCATCCGAAGCATCAAACCATAGATTTAGCTTACTCTTAGCAAATCCGGCCGGAAAATACTGTGCCTGTATAGAAAAAATATTGAGAACTATTATTAATACAAAAAACGAAATTCGGGTAATTATATTCATGTTTATAATTTTTTAGCTATAACTTATTGATTGGTTTTTGCAAACAGAATTTTATAAATCTAACTCTGTTTTATTATGCAGATAAAAAGTATAACAATATTTATTAACTTTTTGTCTTCGTGAAAGGACTTTTCAGAATCAATTAATTATTGTAACTTAAACATTATTGGCAAAGTCATATTTATGTATTGAAATTCACCATCCACTTTTCCCGGCTTCATTCTTTTAAATAAACTTATTACCCTAAAGCATTCAAAATCCAGGGTCTTGGATAACGATTTAACTATTTTTAAATTCACTAAATTCCCAATGGAATCAACATAAAAACTCACAACTACTTTCCCTTGAATTTGATTCTCCTGATCAATGGGTGGATAGCGTAGATTTCTATAGATAATTTGTAACATTTCATTATTTCCGCCAGGGTATTCCGGATATTCAACAAAAGGGTAATATTTAACTTCCTTGCCATTTATATCGAAACATTTACCTTCAATCTGCTTGTCTGATTTATATGTTTCCCGACGTTTTACTTGATTATTATCCCAATATGTAACTAAATTTCCATCTATCGAATCATTATGAAAGTTTAATTCTCTCTTCAACATTCCATTTTCGCACCACATTTTAAAAATTCCTTCTTTGATTATTTTTTCTTTATGAGTTTTTTCATTAAAGGTTTTAGCAAAGTGAGTCTCTGATTTTAATTTCCCGGATAAATAATAATCAAATTCTGTAAAAGAATTTACTTTGGTCGAATCCTGTAACTTAACTCTATAGGATTCAATTTTTTCATCTCCATACGCTTTTTCACTAAATATATTTAATCCTACTTTTTGTTGCGCATTTGTTTTTACTACCGGAAGCAGAACGATCAGAAGTATTAGTAAAAAATTTTGTGTGAGTTTCATTATTTTTATCATTTGTTGGTTGAGTTCCATATAATATAGTTGCAAAGCAGCTTCCGTGCTACCCCGGCAGTTGATTCTTTCGATTGAAGGTTGTTGAAAATTTCGAGCGTTGAGAAAATTATTTTGCCTTTGCCACAAGGAATTACGCCAACGGCAGTTCCAAGTTTTTGAGGAAAGCAATGGTAATTCCCCACCACTAATTCTTCGCCTTCGAGTTGTAACCCGATACGTTCATTGCCATTTTTGACAACCGCTTCGTAAGGCCAACTCAACCCGCAGTTTACAGGCAAACCGTTGAATAGCGGATGCTCTTTCACAAAATGTGTTCCGCCTAACCAGTTGGTTCCCACGGCAAATTTATCGCTATACTTCACAGTCGTATTTTTCATGATCAAATCCATCCACGAAACAGCATTTTCGATGATAACCAGCGTTGTTCCCTCGTTTTTCACCCGATCAATCAATTTTTGTGCATCGAAAGCGTTTGGATCGGGAATAGACCAGTAAAGACGTGCCGCACCGGAATAACGTTTGTGACGCAGTTCTACTTTCAGCATCACAGGTTTACCCGCTTCAAGATCGACAGTAAGTTTACAATTTGATTTTGAAATATTGGTGGATTTTTTGCCATTAATTTCAAAGATTCCTTCGCCACCATAACCATACTCAAGTTCAAAAGAATATGAACCAGTGTAAGGCGGTATGAGTTGGCCTTCCCACCGAATGCTGTAATTAAAGGTCGATGGGACAGCCGGATGAGGTGTTGCTCCTTCATTTACCGTTAGATTTACCATCGGTTCGGTTTGCTGCGCCACCTGTTTTTCAAAATCAGCACCAAGGAAATACGACACTTTCACCCCTTTGTTTTTCCCACTCGGGTCGAGCAGTTGTTCCGTTGGCACAAATGTCTTGTCGCCACCTTTGGGAGAACGTGCCACCACTGCCCAATCCAGTTTGGGTAACGATTCTTTGTAAACAGATACATTCGCTGCTTTTTCATTTTTGAGGAAATTGAAAATGGTTGAACCCGACTCCCAAACGGTTCCTGTGCCGGGTAGTTTTGTCGATTTCCAATCAACGCCCAACACTTCGTCACGTCCTGACGAAAGAATTTTTCCATCAGCATCAATTAATTTTGCTTCTATCTGATACATGCCTCCAGCCGATTGAACCGGAATTTCAATGCCTTTGGCAATCAGTTCGCCATAAACATCGCCACCACTTACGGTTACCGGAATGTCTTTTGTGAAGATTTCTTTCCCTTCCGGACTTTTCACCGAAACCTGAAGCGTTTTTTCGCCGTTCACATTTTTCTCATTGACGATATAAAAATCAGCCACAAAACTTCCCGGAATCTCCACCACTTGCTGGCAGGTTTTCACTGCAATGTAAAGCGCTTGATTGTAATAAGCCAAAATAGCCGGATCGGCCTTCGGGTTGCGGTAACAATCCACAATGCCCGAATGATTCTCCAAAATCTCCGACTCCCAACCGTTGACAGCATAACCATCGGCAATATTGTTGATGCGGGCATTTTCAATTTTGCGCCCCTGATGTTCGAGCGAAATAGCTCCCATCGCCGATGTCAGTGCATCGAGTGTTGAGAAACTGCAGCTCAGTTTTTTGTTGCTGAAATAATTCGCAAAATCGCTGTATTCTTCGTTATACAAAGCACCGTCCCAACCCACATTCGGCGATTTATCGAGGTCGAATTTGATTTTTTCAATGCGTGGCGGTGAAGATAAAGCTCCTTCCTCGCCCCAATAAACGATTTCCTTTTTGTTATCGGTTTTACTGTAATAATCATCCGGCGATTTATAATACGATTGCATCCAGGTGTGCGGACCTACGGCTCGGTGAAAATCGTACCAGCCGTTCATGTATTGAAGGCTGTCAAAAGGTCGCATGTTCAATTTTGCCTGGTCATCAATATCCTTGCCTAACGCCCAACCCGAAGTGCGGACAATGGTGCGGGAAGGATCGATGCGATGAGCGTCACGCATATCATTTTTATAAACCTGAAAAGTGGAATCAGGCACATCGCGCACCTCGTTTTGCATGCAATACATAATCATGCTCGGGTGACTTCGGTCGCGCTGAACCATGCGCATCAGCCGTTCGTGCATCATTGCACGTGTGGAAGGAAATTGAGTAGCAGCAGCATAATTCCCGGGTTCTTCGTAATAAAGTAACCCCAGTTCGTCGGCTTTTTCCAGTACCAAAGGCTGACCAATGCACCGGTGAAAATTAAGCATATTCAGTCCTAGTTCTTTTGCCATCCGGATTTGTTTTTCGGCTAATTCAGGTGTTGGAACACTTCCGGATACCGGCCAAAAGCCCCAACTGATAGCGGTTCGGAGAACAATGCGTTTTCCATTCAGGCGAAACATGGCATCGTTGCCAATTCCCGAAAGTTCAAACCAACGAAAGCCAAAGGTTTTAGAGTCGGTGTCCGTTATTTTTCCTTTTTCCTGCAATGAGGTTTCGCAAACATACAAATTCGGATTTTCCACATCCCAAAGTTGGGCAGCCGGTGCCGAAATTTTTACCGGAACGAGGTTGTTGCCCGGTTTCAGCCTGACGGCCTTCAGTTCGGTGCGAAAAACTTCGGTTGAAGGGTTTTTCTTTGCCACCACGCGAAGAATCAGATTGCGACTGACTTCTTTTTTTAATGTATTTTTTATAGTAACTTCCGCATTGACCGTGGTATAAACGGGTGTATTCTGCACGTAAATATCATCAATGTAAACGGGGTCGCAAACCAGCAGTTTTACCCGTCCAGTAATACCGCCAAATCCCAGACTACCCGCTACATCGCGTTTTCCCCATTTGTTGTTTCCATCTTTCCAGTCGTAATTTCCTCCCGGATTGCTAATGCGAACGGCCAGTTGAGCTGTTTCGCCGGGTTTCACGGCTTTTGTAATATCAACTTCGAAAGGCGTATTGCCAATAAAATCGTAACCCACTAATTGCTGATTGACGAAAATTTCGGAACGGTAACGTGTGGCTTCGAAACGCAGGAGAATTTTCCCTGCTGTAGCTGTTTTGGGGATGGAAATGGAGCGATACCACCAGGTGACGCAAATAATTGTATTTTTCGGTCCTGAAATTTTTTGCAAATATTCTTCGGCTGTACCCGGAACACTTACTTCCACTGCCTGAGGTGAGTCTAGTAGTGACCAACCACCGGTAGGCAAATTGACAGGAAGCGTGGAAATATCTACCGGAGGCAGAAAAAACGGGTCGTTTTTCCACTGAGTGTCTTTATCCTGAATAAGTTTCCAGCCTTTTCCCGAAAGGTCAAATTCGATACGGGGTTGAGCCGATAAGTTGATAAAAAGCAAAAACAGAACAAAACTTACTAATTTTCTCATATTATCTCTTTACCAATACTTTTTTATTCAATAAAACACTACCCATTATAATTTGAACAGTATACATTCCTTCACTCCACTTAGACACATCGAGTTGGTAGTTTTCTGAAATATTTTTTTGAATCCAAATCAGTTTTCCCAAAATATCAGTTACCGAAATGCTGGAATTTTCAGCATGGGTTATTTTTATGATATGTGTAGCAGGATTAGGACTTATCTGAACTGCTTTTTCAACATTTTCATTATATCCAGTTGTAATTGTCGGTTTTGCCCGAACTTCGTCCGAAGCTGCACTTTCCAGTGTGGAATTTGTTGCCGTTATCACGTAATAATAGGTGGTATTATTCGTCAGTCCGGTGTCGGTAAAGTTAGAATTTGAAGTCGTTGCAACTGTGGTATAGGGACCTCCTGCCACGGAGGCTCTTTTAATTTTATAAGCTGTAGCCCCTGAAACGGCATCCCATGATAAATAAACCTTGGTATTGACAGCTGAATCGACATTCACATTAATAGGAATCAGCAATGAAGCATTGAATATATCTTCGTACTTCAAATATCCTGCCGTTTGATCGTTAGTAATGTTGCTGTTTACAATCACGATATTTCCGTAAGCAGGTATAGAAACGGAAGGAATTGTTGTGGTTCCGGCTGCCACAGTTAGCGGATTTAGGGCATCGTTCCAGCTTTGCATGATTCGTGCACTGCCAAACGGGCAAGTCATGGTGCCGGAATAAGATTTAGCTGATGACGTCGTATTGTGAATCATTCGCACTTTTCGTCCGGTTTCCTGAAACTCAAATCCTTCGAATCCGGTTGCTAAGGTAAGTCTTGCCGCGTTTGAGCTGTATGATTTGGTATTGTAGGTTACTTCGAAAAGCGCATAATGTTTTGTTCCGGCAGGATAAGTCACTGCCGTATCAGCACCGCTTTTGGCATCGTGTAGCGCAATCATTACCGAACCGAAATCTGTGGAAGTCGGAATAGTTGTGCTATAAATTCCATAATAGGTGGTATCGACTTTTCCTGTAAAATCCTTACTCTGAATCTTTACTCTGAGGTTGTTGTATTCAAAGGTGTTATTATCCACCATAACCAGAAGTGCTGCTTTTCCGTCTCCCGGTTTGGCTGTTCCTCGGTATGAAACCAATGCAATACGCTGTGCCAAACCGTAAATGGTAGAGGCTGTGCTGTTTGAAATTTCAGTCATCCCAATGACCCGGTCGGGCGTGTAAACCCATTGTTGGGTACTTTTCCAACCTGTACTGTTTGTAAAATCACGTTTGTAAATGTTGTAAGCAGAAGCCAACCCATATACATCACGACCTTTGCTGATGGAAGTCTTCATAGCCGGTCCGGTCATAAAGCCCCACTTGTTTCCACGGTTCCAGTCGTCTTCAAAACCGGCAGCATATTTAACCATAGGTGCAGCCCCGTGAAAAGCAGCATTTATTGAACCATCCGATTTAGTAATGGCTGCTCCGGCAAAAGTACTGATGCCACACATCGTGACATTGGGTGTTTCGGTAAGTTCAGGCAACGGTGTACTTGGATCGCGGGTGGTACCCACGGTAGTCCACAACCCGTAATGAGAACGTGGTCCAAGGGTGTTTCGATCATAAAGAGTAAAATTGTCCGGCAAAGTTAAAGCTGCAATCCCCGATCTGTAGATAAAGGCATAAATAAGCGTTTTTTGTCCCTGACCCATGGTGTAATTGTATCCATCACCGGTTAAATAACCTTCCATCAACGCAGAGTTACTCAGAAATTTAGTAACATATTGCGATTTCCAGGGTGGCGCAGTCGAATATTCGTTGTAACCGTTTGGCATCTGACTTATCGGGCAGTAATTTTTTAAAGCAAACAGAAATTTTTTAGCAGCCTGCGAACCGGTAAACAGATAATACCAGGCAGTCATTTCGACGGTGATGCTATGATATCCCATTGTTTCGTTGGAATAACTCACATAATGAGTACCACCATCGGGCAGAATATTTTTAAAAAGACAGTTTTCTATTGCCCGCTTTCCTTTGTTTGCGACAGCAGTATCGTTAATACATAAACCTCCGAGAAAAACGGCAAAAATCCGTTTGATCTCCATATTCATTACTAATGACCCAACGGAATTTGAAACAAAAATTCCAGGAGAATTAGTAATCATATAGTTATTTTTATTCTTTATACCAGTTTCCCATTTGGCTTTTTTATCAGCAGGAATTTTGTCGGGGGCATAGGTTTTAAGAGTCAGATAGGAGTAGGTTGCTTCCACTGCCCCCGGGAAATCACCCAAATCAGCGGTCTTCCCGACATACCATTTTGTAAACATTGAGTCGAGCAGAAGTACCATTCTATCAAGAATTGCGCTTTGTCCTTTGTATGGACTTGATGCGTGAAAATAGGCCAATGCAGCTGTCATTGTTTCGCCCGGATCTTTTTGAAAACCATATAACTTGGTATCGCCCACTTTTACGCCATCGAAAGTGGTTGCAGCGTGTGGATTCGTAGATGGTTCAGAAATAGGTGGTAATAGGTTCAGGTTTTGAGCATAAGTAGAACCGATAAAAAACAGCAAAATAAATTGCAGGCTGAGTTTGAGTTTCATAATGATTTAATTTTTTTTATAAACAACAAAAATACATGTATGTCTCAAATAATTGCCAGCCAAATGTATCTAATGATGGAAGAATTGTTTCATTTAAGTGAGCTTTGGTATAAAAGTAGTTCAGGCAAACTAATTTGTCAGGTTTATGCTATTCAATTTTCAGCAACCGGTAGTCCATGGGCTTTACTTCAGCCGATGCAGTCAGTTTTTTATGTGTCAGTGCATCGATCATATTTTTTTGCAGGCAGATGGTTTGAGTTTCATTAGAAAAATTAATGGCATAAACATATTTCCCACTTGAGCTCGCAACTTCGGTAATTTCCATCAATTCATTGTCGGAAATAGCCACAGGAGAAATACCTGCAAGTTTAAGTGCATCAGTCAGGATGATGGAAGCTACTTTATCTTCCACTACCGAACCCACATAATAAACAGTGCCTTTCCCAAACTTATTTTGGGCAATGACGCATTTTCCTTTCATAAACCGACTATCGTAGTGGGCAAGGGGAGAAGCTGAGGTGAGCGAAAATACATCATGCCATAAATTACAACTGAATGAAGTAGTATCATTGTTAAACTTCAGTTTGGTGTTTTCCAGTCCAATCAGGGCGTGTTGTTCTTCCATCTGAATGCCGGCGAGTTCTTCAATAGAATGGTTCAGAATACGTCCAAATGATTTTACATCGTCGTTGCGCAAACCGGTCATGCAGGTAATTACAACCGTACAGCCATTTCGGGCAGCTGTTTTGAGTCGCTCACAAACACTTTCGTTCACTAACACCAACGAGGGAACCACAATCAGTTTATAGTTAGTAAAATTATCTTCTGACGAAATAATATCTGTGTTCACCGAAGCATTTCGCAGGGCACGGTAGTATTCAAAGATATGCCGCATATACCTGAAATCCATAGCAAAACGTCCATCCTCAAAGGCCCAGTCGCATTTAAAATCACGGATAATGGCCGCGGGAGCAACCGGCAGGGTTTGACCGGTGATTTGTTTTATCTGCTGAGCTTCGGTGGCAATTTGCTGTGCTTCCTGAAAGCGTCGGCGGGGAACATTATCTTCGTCCAGCACGCCCACCATCACGTGCTCGTGACCGGCCTGAAAGGTTTTGAATGGGAAAAACTGAATTCCCATCGCACCCTGCACCATTTCCTGTATCGACCACAGACGCACCATGCCGGGTTCAACGATTTTACGCTGGTTGCCTGCCGTGCGTCCGATTTGTGCCTCGGTAACCCAAAACGGTGCTTGTTTTTTAGCTCCGCGCAATTGCGATAGCGCCAGCGAAACCATGTGAGGCGTAAACGTGAAAGGGCCTTTGTTGCCGTATTCATTCTCCAACGTCCAACCGTAGGGATAATTGTCTATGGACATAAAATCGCAGGTGCTGGACATTTTGTACAAATCGAGCTGATATAGAAAACCGCTGGAGCAGATATTGTGCGTCACCAACATTTTAGGGTCGATGGATTTGATGGCATTTCGTTGCAGGTTGTAAAAATCGATGGCACAGTCGGAATTAAACTCCTGATAATTCTGAAAACAGGAAGGATTATCGCCTTTACGGGGCAGGTACACTTCATCAAACGAACGAACGTTCTGACTCCAGAAATCAAGATTCCAGGCTTTATTCAGCTTATCGACCGTCTTATACTTTGCTGCCAGCCATTGTGAGAATTTTTTCTGACAATAGGAACAGTAACAATACGGTTCTTCGGCCATCAACTCATTATCAACCTGATAGGCAATTACATTGCTATTTCCTTTAAATTCAGTCGCCAAGGCTGTGGCAATTTTCAGGCAGTAATCGCGATAAACGGGATTATTCAGGCAGGCGTGACGACGTTTTCCATAAGGTTTTCGTTCGCCGGAAGCGGTAAGCTGCATTATTTCAGGATGTTTATCGTACATCCACTTGGGAATGGCAGCCGTGGGAGTCGCCAAAAAAGTCTTTATACCCGCTTTACTAAGTATATCCACAGCCGAATGCACCCACGAGAAATCATACTGACCTTCCTGAGGCTCCATCAAATCCCAAACCAAGTCACCCATACGAGCCACATTAAACCCCGCTTGCTTCATCAACTCGGCATCTTTCTCTATTTCAGCCTTCGGCGAAGTATTCGGATAATAATCGGATCCGATAAAAATTGGCTGAGCAAAAACAATTATTGAAATGCTTGCAAGCAGAATAGTTAAAACGAAGATTTTTCTGTGACTTTTCATTGAATCTTTTGATTAGCTTCCTTCAATCCTAATTTCTTTTCTTAAAGACCGACAAATCCCACGCATTCTGCCACGAGATAGTGAAACGATTTTTCTCAAACTGAATGGGCAGCCACACATACCCACTGGCAATCAGGTTTTCAGGTCGCCAAACATCAAACAGGGCAATGTAAGCACCCGATAGACCATTAACCGGAAGAATGAATGTGCTCTGTCCGCCAAAAGTAAGTTGCGGACCTAAATGACTGGTAGGGGTAGCACCCACACATGGATTCCCCAAATCTGTCCACGGACCCCAAATGGAATTTGCCACCGCCGAGCGAGCTGCATTTGGATTCCAGCCTGTGCAATTAGACGAAAGCATCCAGTAACGACCGTTGTGTTTACAGATAGCCGGTGCTTCGTGCCAAAGATATTCAAAAACCCGCGTCCATTTACCGCTGTGTGATAAATAATCATCGCTCAGTTCCGAAATATGGAGCGTGGCATTTTCCTCCGATGAAAAAATATGATAGGCCTTTTCATCATCGTCAACAAAAAGTGTCATATCTTTTGCCATTTGCCCACCGGCAATATCACGCGCCATCAATGGAAGCTTTGCTCTGTCGGGATGCGGACTGCCAATAAACGAAGTGCCAATCAGCTTTTGTGCTTCGGGCAGACTTGCCTTTTGTTCAGCGGTTACATTGATTGGCCAACTTCCTGCATCCGGTCGTTCGGAGTGGAGATAGGTAAACGGACCGCTTGGTTGTTCTGAAACAGCCACACCACTTCGTCCCGACTTCCGAAGTTGATTTTTCAACTCCAGATGAAACCACATCACAAACTTTCGGGTCTTTTTATTGTAAATCACTTTGGGTCGCTCAATGATACATCCGGCAGAAATTTCACTGTTCGGGTCATCGGAAGTCAATAAGGCAGCTCCTTCATCTTTCCAGTTGTATAAATCAGCAGACGAATAGCAATGAACTGCAATTTTGCCTACTGTTTCACCCGCAAGTTTGTGTTCGCCATATAAATAGTAAACGCCATTGTGAAAAAGAACTCCCGCACCATGAGCATTTAGATGCACTCCATTGTTATCTAACCATGGCTGATCGGGGAAGAATTGGGTTCTTCGGCTAACTGTTTCTTTTATAGTACTTTCCTGTGCAAATAAATTGCAATTCACAACCAGAAATACAACTACCCAAAGACTTTTTCGTATCATATATTCCGCTTTAAATAAGTAATTTAAACAACTAAACCTCAGGTTCCAAAATACGTTTCGCTATCATCCTCTTTCCACGGATTTTGTTCTTTCAAACGTCCGGCATCTGCTGGTGAAGGGAGTGTTTTGCGGTATTTATCGATGTACAAACCCATTTTATTGACATCAATTTTTGGAAAGCCGGGGATTTTCTGAAATACTGGTGATGTGGGTTTCAGGTTGAAATTACCCGAAGCAGCATCTACAAATCCGGGGTCGGTGTTCGTTACAAAATTTTTCACATTGGTTAGAAGCGTAGAATCTTTCAAACTTTCCTTGCTCATGCCAAGTTTCACCGGATTTCCTTTTTTTATCCAAACCAGGTTTCCAATAAATTTAGTTCGCTGCGGTAATTCGGGATGATTTTCGAGTAAAGTCGGCATTTCAGGAAATTCATCCGACCAAGATGCAAGGGTTGGATTGATTGAATTTACTCCTTTCAGTAGACTTTTATTGGTGGCATAACCACGTGATTTGCCCCTGTCGTCTACACCAAATACCGGACCTTCATTTTTGACAAAAATATTATTCATCACGGTATGATCCGGTCCGCTGGCAATCCAAACACCGGTGCGATTTCCGGCAAAGATATTGGCATAAACAAATGTTCCTGAAGCGCCATCATCCGGATTCACACCACCAACCGTATTGTGAATAAAGTTGTAACGCATCACCACACCACGAATAGTCCAGTCGAGCCAGGAGTAAAAAGCTCCCACATCGGCCGTAGAATACCCACAACGATGGATTTCGTTGTATTCAAACACAATTTTATTACCGGCATAGAGCACACCATCGCGGGGTGCATGATGAATCAGGTTGTGCGAAATGAGCATACCCACAGCGGGGGCTTTTTTATTTTCCGAATATAAATCGATGGCAGCCGAATATTGTGATTTTAGCACACCGTAATCGTGCAAATGATTGTTGATAACGTAATTTCCTGACTCAATGAGTTTTTCACGGTTTCCGCCGGAAATAACGATACAACCTTTGCCCAATCCGTAGAGGTCGCAACTCTGAATTCCACTTTTTACACCATCAAGCACCACACCATTTCCGGCGATGTTATGAAAAGTACATCCGGCAATCAGGTTCCGGTCACTGTTGCTGAACACCATTCCATCGCCCAGCGAACCTTCGAACGAAAGCCCGATAAACGCCGTATTTGAAACTCCTTTGGCCACCACCATCGGTTTATCAAGTTGGGTAACAACAATATCTGCTTTATTAATATCATCAGGAGGCCAGAAATAAACTATGCCGCTATTAAAATCAATGCACCATTCGCCCGGTTGAGTAATTTCTTCCAACAAATTGATGGCATACCATTCTTCTTTGCCCGAACCTTGCGGACGTTTGTATTTACTTCCAATACCGCTTGAAAGTCCCACTTTAAAGGTAATTTGTTTAGTTGTTTGGTCAATAGAGGCAACTTTGATGGCCGGATTTTCCCAACCAACACGCCAGAAACCTTTCAACCAAACGCCGCTGTTCACTTCCCACCGGGCAGCACGGACATCGCGATATACAAATGTTCCGGGTATATTTTTATCACCATTGGTTACAACTTCTTTCATAGTGGTGAACGCATTATTGTCGGGCCAGCGGGAGAGGGGCATGCGCTTCCCATTAAAAAACAATTCAAAAATTCCGCCTCCATCGCTGAACATTTCGGGAAATGTTGAAATATGAGTCAATCCCAGTACTTTTGCATTCAACTGAACAACTTTTCCTTTAGCAACGGAATCCAACCGACTCAAAATTTTCGGGTCTTTCACTTGTTCGAAGTCATTTGCCAACAGTTTTCTACCACCCAAAATCCGTGGAACTTCATCTTTCCATGCACGATATACGACCGGAGATTTTTCTGCTCCCGAATCATCCGCATTCAGTTCAAACGATTTACTCAGGTTGTAAACTCCTCCACGAATATTAATTGCTACTCCGCCGATAGGTATTTTGCCGGCTTTTCGTAGTTTGCGAACCTCATCGCGGACACGTTCCAAAGTCAAAAACGGACCATCATTTCCTTTGACATCAGCTTTTCTGCCTGTCCAGCTATCGTTACCGTTATCTGCAACAAAAAGCTGAACCGGGCATTTATCCGCATCGATATCAATTTGTTTGATGTTCGGTGTATAATGAATCGCATCGAAAGGTTTGGCTGTAAGCATTGTGCTCACTACCAACATCAGAATAAAGACAATCTGTTTCATTTATATGGTTTTATTTCTGTTTATATTTTAGTTTATAATAAATCCACTTGAGACGCTTAAATTACGAACATCTTTCAACGAGAAAAACCCAATTTTAAATTCCGGTTTGGGGCAAAAAACGGTTTTGGATTTATTATCGACTGTTGCTTTCATCTCTTTCCATTCACGTTTTGTATTGGTCGTTTTCAGGTCATTTGAATAATAAAACGAAGCTGATGAAACAGATATATTCGTCTCAAATGGCACTATCAAAACAGAATCTCCGCGTTGAACTTCGCCGGTTTTTACAAGCGGATAACCCCCGTTCAACTCACTTTCGAAAAAGCATTTTATTTCTTCTGGTGCCCATCCATCAGCATGGCTGTGTTTCATATCAGGAAAGATAGTAACCGTTCTTCGTTCTGGTATAATGAGCGAATAGGTTTTGTGATACGCGTTCACATAAAACCAGGCGTCTTTGTTTCCGTTTATGAACAAGAATGGCTGTTTTGCAAAAGGCAAGTAGGATGAAGGATCGAAGTATTTCAACCATTTCAGACTGTCGGTTGGGTTCATTTTTGCCAAATCGCTCCTAAATACACAATCACTGTAAAAACCACAACCGTAAACCGGTGCCGCAGCTTTAAACCGATTGTCGAGCGAAGCCACCAAACAAGTCAGATATCCTCCCCAACTGATACCGGTAACCACCGTTTTATCAGCATCCACTTCGGGGAAACTGAGTAATAGGGAATGAGCCAGTATGACATTGGCTACGGCATGGTAGCTCCACATATTTTTCAAATCACCCAATGCAATATCTTCAAACTTCTCTTTTTTATCCTGCCCCGGACCCATACCCTCAAACTTGTCGGCATTACCTCCGGTAGCACTTAAATCCACTGCCAGAGCTGCATAACCATCGGCAGCCCATTTTTCAACCCATTCTTTGAAAGCTTTACCGCCACCACCATGCACCAGAATCACGCCGGGATATTTCTGATTGGCCTGATTTAGGCCACGTATCAGAGCCGGATTGGAATAATAGGCAAAAATGCGTGTTGGCCTACCTTTGTAAATCAGTCCTTCAAAAGCCAGTGAACGAACCGGACTTTTCATATTTAACCAATTAAAAGCAGGTGCATCGCTGAGTTTATTCAAATCCCAGAGCAGACTGTCAATTTTAATTACAGATACATCAATTGGATGTTTTGACCCTGCAATAACCTGATTTACAGTCAAAAACAAAGAGATTACAAGCATTCCCGTTGTGATTTTTCTCATAATTTCAGCTGGTAAAATTTATTTTTTCTGTCCTTTAGGAATCCACGCGGGAACTTTCGAGAGCACCAATGTTGGTACACCTTTCAAAAATCCCAATGAAATAAGAAATTTATCTGCTTCACGAATAGCACTAATTACCACTTCTTCAGGAGCTTTCCAGTTGGCACATACGAAAGCATGGGTTGTATTTGGTAACAAAATCAGTTTGCAGGAATTGCCTGCTTTTTTCATGGCATCCGTAAATTGCACGGATTGTTCTGGTAGAATGACAGTATCATCAGTTCCATGCAACACAAGCGTTGGTGGTTGGTTCTTATGAACATTATAAACCGGAGAGAGTTTTTTTGCCAACTCTGACTGTTCTTTAGTTGGAATCAAACTTTCGGGAGTTGGCTTTTTATCGAGCGCAGCACCGCCAATAATTGTTTTAATAAAATTACTTTGGGTAAAATCTGACAAAGGATTATAAAGTACCATCGCATTGGGTTTAGCACTGATTTTCAGGTTATCGGTCATGTTGTCAAAACCATCAATGGTTCCCAGACAGGAAGCTAAATGACCTCCGGCCGAATCGCCCATTACCACAATTTTATCAGGGTCGACACCTAATTCAGCGGCATGTTCACGAATATACCGAATGGCGGATTTGCAGTCGGCCAAACAATCGGCCACCATAGTTCCATTGGCTTTCACCAGGCGGTATTGAATGCAAAAACTAACCGCACCACGAAAAGCAAAATAGCGGGCATGAGGGAAAAAACTCTCTGTGCTTCCACCCGTCCAACCACCACCATGAATCCAAACTACTGCCGTTCGTTTTTCTCCCGGTTTAAAATCGGAAGGTTTGACGTAAAAGATTTTGACTTCTTCATTATTGATGGTTTTGATAACAACTTCTGTCATTTTTGGTCCGCGCAGCAGCGTGTCCATGGAAATGGTAGTTTTACAAACTTTTAGCGTTTCAGCCTGTGATACATTTAAACTAAATGCAATAAACAGCAATAAAATAGATTGGGAAATGAGTTTTTTCATAACCAATAAAATAAATAATCAATATCCTAAACTGCTAGCATAAGGACCAATATGCGATCCCACAAAACCGCCGGCTTTTTTGGTACTCAAACCGGTAACATCAACTTTATCAGCCAACAAAACCGCCTTTTCACCTTTTATTGTAAAGAAAAAATCAGCTTCAGCACCTTTTACAACCAGCTTAAATACAAGTTCTTTATTTACACAATGTTGGTCGAGTTCTTTTTGAGCAACGATAGTGGTTTTCCCATCAATTATATCCTGCAAAACAACAAGGGTTTTTCCGTTTTTCATTGTTTTTCCCATCACAAAATAGTTTCTGTCATTCTGAAAATAAGCAAGTCCGGCTAATTCATTATCGGCAGTTGGGTTGAAATTTAGTGCTGTCGATGCTTCAAAATTCAAATGTTGCTGGCGATGACCCAGAAAAGCCGGATTAACCAGTTGACTCAAACTGCGATTCAACACATCCAGTTCAAGTTTTCCGTTAGCAATATTCCACCATTTGTCGCGCGGCGTTCTGACCATGTTCCAGTTCATGTCCAGACGTGGTTTATCGAACTCATCGAGCCAGGTGAAATTGCCTGATAAGATATTCCCCGCAGCTACTTTTGATTTTAGTTCTACAATAGCCGGAACTTCCTTACCTTTGTCGAGAATTACAGGGAAACCATCCTGCCAGTTCACGGGCAATAAAAATGTTTCCCTTCCGGTATTGTAAAATTCAGCCTGATACGGTCTGCAACCGAGAAATACAGCGTACCAGTTTCCATGACCATCTTCCACCAAATCGGCATGACCGGTTGAAGTTACTTTGTTTTTTCGGTCGGTAGGCAGTCCTGATTGAGTCAGAATCGGATTTTTATCCCACGGAAGATAAGGCCCTTTTAGGTTTTTACTTCTGAATATTACTTCGGTATGTCCTTCTGAAGTTCCCCCTTCGGCAGCCATCAGGTAATAAAAACCATTCACTTTGTACAAATGTGGACCTTCAATGTATTTGGGATGTTTAATGGTGTCAGTTCCACCATCGACCAACACAAATCTATTACCTACCATTTTGTCGTTCTGCTGATCAAATTCCTGAAGTTTTATTGCTCTGTGACCACGCCATTGAGGCTTTTCCAACGGCAAATCGCTGTTCACAACATATGCTTTCCCATCATCATCGATAAAAACAGAAGGATCAATACCTTGAACTTCTGGTAAAGCGATGGGATCGCTCCAGCCTTTGAAAGGATCGGTAGTTTTTACAATAAAGTTTTCCATTCCACGCACAATGGTATTAATCACATAGAAGGTTTTTGTTTTTTCGGTATAGGTAATTGCGGGAGCAAAAACACCTTCCGAAAGACCCAACCCATCCACATTAAGTTGTGATGGGCGGTCGAGCACATGACCAATTTGTTTCCAATGAACCAGGTCTTTGCTGTGAAAAAGGGGAATTCCGGGGAAGAAACTGAACGTTGAATTGACTAAGAAATAATCATCACCACGGCGGCAAATACTTGGGTCGGGGTAAAATCCAGGCAAAATAGGATTTCTGAACTGGGTTTCGGGATTAATCTTTTGATTAAAACAAGCATCATTTCCTCTGTATTCGAAATATCGGAAGGTGGCTTTGTTAGTTTTGGCTGACAATGCGGAGATTAAAAGCAATAAGATTTGAAAACAAATACTTAACTTTCTCATTTGCATTTGTTTCTATTACTATTTCTTTATCACTAATTTTGTACATCGCTCTTTTCTGCCGTTTATCGCCTTCAAAATATAACAAGCTGATGGCAGGTTCGAAACATCAATACTTATTTCGTCAGACTGACAAAGGGTTTTCAATTTTTCGCGCCCAGACAAATCAGTGATTGAGATATAGGAATCAGCAACATCTTTCAAAACAATAGTTTTCGATGCCGGATTGGGTAAAATAATCAAATCTGAGTTTTCTATATTTAGTGCAGTAACGTAGGTTGGCATCATACTTACATTGGTACGACCGCTGGTCACGCTGAAAGCCAGGTTAACAGTCTGATCCGTCCAGTTTACATTCAGATTGGTTTTATCTACATTCCAGTTTGTTGAGGGAAGTGATTCACCTGCAAGGTGCGGAAACAAAAGTACTTTAAAATCAGGAGAAATACTTTTTGATTCACAAACCAGCCGATAGTTTTTATAACTTTTACCATCGCCGGTTGTGTACCACGTGGTGTCAATTTTAGCCGGAACAGTTCCTGAAACATAGCCGCTTTGATTCAACATTCTTACCAATAATCTTCTGTTTCCTGAACTTTCTTTCAGCACTACATCGTACATGCCGTTTCCTTTATCGGTGGTCGATTCTATGACTACATCGGTTGCTAACTGCATTGTCCATTTGTAGGTATGTGATTTTGTATCTTTTTTAGCATCGTCCACAATTAGTAAAGCCGGATGTGCTCCACGAATCATTGACATGGTACGATACACTTTTTCCATCACGTTATAAGGACGTTTAATAATGGTTTCGCGGTAACCTGCCGGCGAATTCCATGCCCCAAATTCATAAAACGGTGTGGAGTAAAAATTTTCAGACGACTGGTTTACACGGAAAGTGTTCAGGTTTTCCGTAACTTTCGTCCATGCTTTTTTTCCGGCATCTACTTTCCCCAGCAACGGATTATCTTTCCCTGCTGCTAATGCACTCCAGCTCCATTCCCACGAATAAGCATAGGTTGCATCGCCCGTGGCCTGCGAAAACTTATCACTGCCCGACCAGCTGAGCAACTTAGCAGGCTGACGAAGTTTATTTCCTTCAAGTTTGGTAATTACCATCGCCGAATCGTCGACAAATATACAGCTGTGAGCTTCCGAAACATCATAATAGGCACCACCGGGAGCCGAACGCAGTGGAACCCAAATTCTTCCGTGCGAACTCAGTGTAAAACTATTCCGGTCGGCATTGGTATGTCCACCCAGATTCTGACGTACGTTAAATATGGTTTGCAGGGCATTTTTACTCCAGTCGCTGCGCAAAATTACTTGTCCGCGGTCGGTCTCGAAAAAATCAAGATTTTTCAATGCAGCTTGCGCTTTCGTGCTGAAATCCACTGCCGACCAATCGGAAATATAAGCCTGTAGAACCGCAAAATAATCGTGATAACTGGTATTACAAGGTTCCATTACACCTCCTGCATAATCGGCCACCTCCTGATTATTAACAATATTTCCCACGTAGTTTCGCCACATGAAATCTACACCTTCATCGTTCGGGAAAGCCCACTTATAGCCCACTGCATCAATAACCGAAAATTTATATTTCCCGAGTTGTACATTCGTTCCGCTTCCTCCCAAAGCATCATCTCCTGTAAATGAATAACCAAAAGGTTGACTCAGTGTCGGCAAATAATTGATTCCAAAAGCCCGCAAATGTGGATGTCCCAACATGCTGTAACCACGCTTGGCCATCGCAATCTGATAACCGGTATTCATGTAGTTTTTCCCGAGTCCTTCCCAGCCACAACCGCTGTTGTAAAATCCGTAGGATACAAATTTATAAAACACCTTTGCCCATTCGTGTGTGAGAGTTGGTTTGTAGCCTGTTTCCCCTTCGATAGCCAGATTGGGAATAATTTCAAAACTGTTCAGTGCAGTCCAATTGCTCAGGGTAGCATACGGTTCCACCGTGTTTCCATACCGGGGATCAACCGGAATTATCATGGCAATGGCTTTACGAATGGTATCGCGCTGCCCGTTGGTCATAGCCCAGTAATTCAGGTCGTAAGCTATAGGGAAAGCCATTCCGCCTATTTTGGTATAATTCACAGCACTCAGTCCGTTGCACGATGCCGCAAAAGCATAAGCCGTCATAGCTTTGGCTAATTTTTTTGCTCGTGCCAAATAAGTCATTTTGGTATCGGGGTCGTAATTGTTTTTGTAAATCAAACATTCAAAGGCTTCCATCGAAAGCATGTTGGAGAATGAACCGGTAGAGCCGCCATTTTTCAGTTTTACCAAGGTATAACCTGTTGTATCACCGGCAGCAAAAGTATCGTATATCGGTTTCATATCCCAGTATCCTGCATTGGAAACATAGGTTTGTCCCAAGCTGTTTTTGGCATAAGATGCACTGTTACTGAATGTTCCACCGGTATAACCCAGATTCAGCAGGGTAGTAAAAGCATGACGTTTGCGGTTCAATTCTTTACCGTTTATGGTGGTATTGAGGCGGATGCGGATATCGGAAGTATCTTCGGGATTGAAGAAAATACGGGGATGAACTCCCACTGCCGGGGCATGTTTAATGGTTCGTACGCCACTATAGTCAAAAGTCCAGGTACGGGTTCCAACTTCAGCCGATGTGAAATTTTTCCACTGATAATCAAATCCTCCCGGCTGCGACTGACCGATTTTTGTAAGGTCGGCTTCCCAGGTTTGCGAAAATACACCCAACACAGAGAAAAAAATAAATGATAGTGTAAAAATTGTTTTTTTCATTCTTTTATCGAATTATTTCTGATTATACTACAAAAGTATATTTAAGAACTTCATTAAAGTCAGATTTCAGTGTCATTTTATAGGAATTTTGTTTCAACTGTAGACATAAAAGTCCCGTTGAATTCAACGGGACTTTTTTTTATAGGAGATGATTATACTGTCCTTGGGGGAAATATTCTTAAAACATTCATAACACCACTTTCTGAACATTTGTGCCCTTGTCAGAAGTACATTTTATGATATATGCTCCCGAAGATAATATAATTTGCTGACCAACAGTCACTCTCTGATTTTTAAGTACTTTTCCATTAAAAGTTATTACCTGTAGTACTCCATCGACTGTTGAAATAATATTGTTGTTAGATTTCAAAACAATTGCTTTGTTATCATCCGATTGAAGTTGCTGAATAGCAGTTGTAATACCACTAATTTGAAATGCACCTGCTGCTGGTGGATTTAAGAAGTTTGCACCTATGAAATCAGTTGTAGGTGTATACCCGGAAATTACACTTGAACCTTTTGCTAATAAAAAAGATGTATTATTAATAGACCATGTTGCTTTGATGTCTGATGCTGTCGAGCTGTAACCAGGTCCTGCAGAAGGTGAGTTGAATCCAGGTCCTTTCACATCTCCGTTTGTCGCAGCTAAATCGACTGTGCAATTTACAAAATTCGCATAACTGTTGACTCCAGTAAGTGGCTTTGTAGTTGTTCCATTTGCATTACCATACCACCATGGAGCTGTTGGTAAAACATTATTTTGTATATCAATCAACATAGATGTGAAATTATTTCTTAAAGCCAAATTAGCTTTAGTTGGGTCAACTGTTCCGGCTGAAGTATTATTCCAAAAAGCATTATTATAACCCTTCACAACTACAGTACCAGACGATGCTGATTTAAAGAAAGCTCCACCGCCATAACCCTTATCATTGAACGTACCTGGGACAGCAGATATTGGAGATGAAATTTTATTATTTACAAATGTACAATTATATGCTGCACCACCATTATCGGCAAACAAACCTCCACCGGCTACATTATCATTGCTCACAAGACCAACATCAGTACCAATCACTTCATTATTTGCAAAAATACAATTGGCAAATACAGATCCTGCATTATTCATATAAGCACCACCACCACGAAGAGCGGGTTCGCTACTTTTTTTACTATTTGTTAGAGTATATTTGTAGCCTTTAGTGATATTGTTTCTGATTACACTATTCTTCACTACAGCAGCATTACCGTTATAAACCCCGGCACCGGTAGTATTTGTAAATACTGGGGCAGATGCTAATGCATTGATTATCGAATTTGAAGTAAACCCACTTGATACAACAAAATCAAATATATTGCCTTCGACCAAACATCCGGTAACAGTAGCAGCTTGTTTAAGTGTTAATCCCGCAGCACATGCGGGGTTATTAACCACCGTGGTAGATAAAAGTGTTGGACCAACGTAAGTCTCAGTTGTGTTTTTATTATTTCGGATTATACAGTTTTGAACAATGCAACTGGCACCATTAATATGTAAACCAGCACCATCCGCAGCATACAACGAACCACCTGAGGTTGTAGCAAAAGTGTTAGTTGAAGTTCCTAAACTAACGAATCCTGCATAACCATTTTGTATCACCAAGCCATCTATAATTGAACTACCACCACTGGTGTACATCACCATCAATGTGCCTCCGCCATCAAAAATAGTTTGGTTATCAAACTCCCATGGTTCAACAATTCCATTGCCATCTTTATCAGATCTTGTTCTAGCATTTACAATATTTGCTGATACTACATCTGGACCCTCTGTTCCGGCAAATCCACCAAAAATAGCTTTTTTACCGGTCAGGTAAATCATTGTAGTGGGTTGAGTTGCATAAATAGCACTAATTGTGTATGTACCTGCCTTAACAAATATCGAATCTGTTGTTAATGAACTAGCGTTTGTGAGAGCAGTTGTAAGTGTAACCGGATTCGCCCAACTATAAGGTGCTGCGATTGTAGTTGACGTTGCATCAGCAGTAACATAAATGATTTTGGCTTGCATAGAAGCCGCAATGAAACAAATCATTGCTAGAGTAAAGAGTTTTTTCATTTTCTTTGAATTTAAATATTAATTGATTTTGTTTAATTTGACGATGCAAATGTAGGGTAAAATCTCAAAAAGACAATAGTAAAATTATTTCATTTAATGGTAGAAATGTTACATCGGTCATTTTTTTCATGCTCTATGCCAAATTGAATGAATTAGAACACAAAAAACTATTAGAAAAATTATCTAATGACTAATTTCAACCAATTTGACACATTCAATTTCAAGTTCAGATAATAGAGTTTATATAAGTTTGATTGTTTGTAAGAATAGAACGCGGATTGAAGATGCCGACTTGACGGCATTACGCTGATAGAACGGATCTAAAACGGATTTTATTCCGACATGTCGGAATCGAAGATCAACGCAGTTAATGATAAAGACTTAGTTCTTTAAATCAGACCCGATTTATCGGGGATAAAATCCTTTTATTGATCCGTATTTACATTTTATACCGTCAAGTCGGCATCTTCAATCAGCGTTCCATTTCTTTACTTTGAAATATATAATTCAATGTCGTTTAGATAAGAGATTTCAAATTTAAGCAAGATACAAATAAGGGAATAAGGGTATTTTGCTTGTTTAATTTTATCTACTAAGGGCTTAAATCCCTGATTTATATTGATTCTTAACCCTTAGTAGAGAGAATAAACTACCTGATTTCCCCCTTATTTATTTTTAATGCTTAACTAAACGGCATTGATATATAATTCAATATATTAGATACTTATAACTTGTATAATGCCTAATAATAAACGACTATTTTACAAATTTTAGTCGATTATTACCAGCCACCACAATATAAATGCCTGAATGGAACTCTTCAATTGAAATACTATTTGTATTACTTACCTTACCTACACACATTCCGGCTGTGTTGTAAATAGCGATAGTTGGAACTGCTTCAGTGGTATAAATCGTGTTTCCTAACTTATAGAAATTTGTTTTTTCGGCAGAAACAGTATTTACAGCTGTATGATTTCCTGTATTGAAAAGTGCTCCTATAGTCGGTGATGTACCTTGTATATTTCCAAGCATATCAGTAGCCGGTGAAGAGTATGTATAAACTGTTCCCACATTGGTACTGTTATAGTTTGTCCATTGGGTATTTACAGCAGTTCCGCCCGATGTATACGTTGCATCTTTCAGTCTCCAGTTAGCTGTTTTTATGCTTGCATCGGTAGCACTGTAGCCGGCAAGTGTACTTGGAGTATTCAGTATTGCAGTAGTCTGACTAAATACACAACCTGAAGGAATCGTTTGTGTCATAGTTTTTTGAGCAGTTGCAAAAGTAACAGAGGCAGATAAAATATTATCATTTCCAACAACCGTAGCATTTGAGCTTAATGGGTCACAATTGATACTTGACCCACCTACCATACAGTTTTTTACCTCCATAATGCCGAAGGGTAACAAAGTAGACGCATTAGTTACTGATGCAGCAGCTTCATTTGGTGCATAAGCCACATTGGTTTTCAACGATATGTCAGCTTTAGTAGCTAAGGTAGCAGCAGTTCCCTGATTACCCAACACTATGCAATTGTAAATAGATGATATGTTATTTTTCACTAAAGCAGGTGTAGTAGTAGTGTAAGTAGCCGATGGTCTTACATATATTCCAATTCCTTCAAGAGCAGTTGTCGGTATTGTTATACTTGAATTTAAATCGACAAAACTAATTTTATTATTGACAACCGTTGAATTCATCACAACACCACAACCATCAACTGTAATGCCTGATGCATAACTTGAGGCTGAGTTTGGGTCATAAGAAACACCTTCGTTATTGGCCACAACACAGTTTATTACCAAAGGTGCTCTTTTCCCGGCACCACTACCCGAGATATATACTCCTGCAGCACGTAAATTTCCATTCTGAACTGTTGTAGGTGCTGTCAAACCCAGGTTGGTTAATTCACCGGCTGCGAAACCAGCACCAGCAGCAGTGGCTGAGCGTACGGAGCTTAAATTATTGCGAATAAGGCTGTTGCTTAATGTTCCCTGCGAAACACATACACCTGCTCCACTGGTATAAGCACCGGGCATAAGTGGACCTGCGGTATTGTCTTCAATCAAACAAGCATCTACCACTGCCAATGCATTTGTTATCGAAACAGCTGCACCCGAACTGATACTTCCACCGTTTGTTAAGTCATCTTTACGGGTTATCGAACATTTCCTAACAATACTGTTTCGTACATGAGCAGCAACTGATATATAAATTCCTGAAGCATAACTGTCACCATCATATTTACCGTTCTGAACCACCACACCATCAACAATATGATTGGCACTACCTTCAATGGAAATGATGGTTTTTTTATTCGGTACTAACCATGAACCGGTTAAAGTAGGTGCACCTGTAGCATAAATATCTTTTCTGGATGTTACAGCCGTTGGATAATCCGACATATTGGCTCCATCCAAAATGGTTTGATTGCTAAATTCCCAAGGTTCAATGATACCATTCCCATCTAAATCGGAGCGTAATCGTTGATTTAACATGGTCTCAGTACCCGCGAATCCGCCAAAAATTTGTTTAACACCTGAATTAATTAATATTGCCGCTCTGTTAGCAGTTGTAACAGGTGGTGTCCCCGTTGTAGTAGTTCCACGATCGACAAAATAAGTACCTGATTTTACCCAAATTGAATCAGTAGCAGAAGTAGCAATACTAATGGTTGAAGCAAGTGTAACCGGATTGTTCCAGCCTGAAGCGATTCCTACAGTTGCCACTGTAGTGGCATCAGCAGTTACATAATAGATTTTTGCTTGCATGGAAGCGGCAATGAAACAAATCATTGCTAATGCGAAATGTTTTTTCATGATGGTTGATTTTAAATATTAATAATTGGTAATTAATAATTGATAATTAATAATTCAATGCCGTTTAGTTAAGCATTAAAAATAAATAAGGGGGAAATCAGGTAGTTTATTCTCTCTACTAAGGGTTAAGAATCAATATAAATCAGGTATTTAAACCTTTAGCAAATATAATTCAACAAGCAAAATACCCTTATTATCTTATTTGAATTATACTGAAATTTGAAACTCCTTATCTAAACGACATTGGTTGTGCTATGTTTATTCTGACGGTATTTTATTCAAATAATGTAGTGAAGCCTTCACTAGTAATGTATTAATATTGTTTTGTCGGTTGTTTTGTAATGCGTCAAACCGTAAAAGAAACGGTTGGATGCTCTACCGTTCAACTGCTTAAAGCGGTTTGACGGATGTGCTGCGCCATTTAACGATTAACATTGTGCTAGTAATGATCCAACACTAGATGAAGTGATGGCTTCACTAATTTAGGTGCGACATATTCAGCTTAACACAACACTATTTACTATTAATTTAAAATTATTCTTTTTGATTCTTTATCATCTAATCGTAAAATATAGATTCCTTTTTTCAAATTATTTAAATTTAAAACTACAGATGTAATCAGTTTGTTATCAAGTGATAAAACTAAAATACCATCGATTGAATACAACTTTACGCTTGATACAGGATCTGTAGAATTGATATACAATTTTTCGCTTGTAGGATTTGGATAGATTGATATTTTTGATATTTGTGATGTTTTTAAATCATTAAATGTAATACTATCATCAAACTCATAAGCACCCATATCAATTTTGCCATTTTTACGTGACTTTCCGGCTAAATCTTTTGAAGAAAACGTTGATTGATAAAGAATATCATTGCCCGAGTTTAGGCAAACTGAAGATGTAGAAAGTGAGAAATCTTTGTTTAGCACATCTTTAAACACAGAAGCATCTGCGCTGATAATCAGGTTGTTTGTTCCGGAAATAGCACCATCGGCAGCACAATTAGTGATTTGAAGATTTCCGATTGCTGCACTTGAAGTCCCGGTATTCCAAACAATCGTATTTGCCAAATTGGTCTGATTATCAGCAGTTCCGCCCGAAACGACCGTGGCAATTTCATTCAGCGAAATTTTCTGAACAGCTCTCACCCGCAAAAATTCGTTTTTATAAGACTGAAGCATAATGCCTTCACGCAGACTTACACTCCACGCACAATTTTTGTCGAACTCGCTACTACTCCAATAGCTTGCCATAGAAAGCGTATCAGCCGACGGCGTATTTTTAAGTTTCGTATTCAGTACATCATACACCGAAAACAAGTGACGCAAATCACCGGCAGTAGGTATATACCAACCTGAATCAATCTGTTTGACCGCATCTGTTGAAACAGACAAAGTATTCATTTGTAGTGTATTACTGATGGTAGCAGTATCGGTCAGTGCGGTAAGCGCATCCGAAAAACGTTTGTTCAGCACAGCATTTCCATAATTTCCCCACGGAGCAGTTTCGGTATTTTCATTCAGACTAATCACCCAAAACCGCACAGAATCTACGGCGTAAACCATTCCCTTCTGTTGGCGAAATGTAATAATTTCACCAACCTTGGGAGATGCTGTTAAAACACCAACCAACATTAAGCCAATAGCAACTACTATGTAATTTTGAATTTTTTTCATAACTATCAGATTTAAAAAGATATAACATTCCGAACTGGTAATTGAGCCGTTTTATCCAAAAACAAAACCCGACCACTTTTCAGGTTAATGGCAGCCGCTTTTGAATCGGAAACGGCATTGGAACTCCAGAGGTAATCGGTTATTGAAATCAGCGTTGAACTGCTGATTGTCCCCAAAACTTTGTTGATAAGCGGAAGCTGAGCAAAAATGTCGTTTAATTCCTGAATTCCGGGAATTCGTGGGACATTTGATGTTTGCGAAGCCGGACTGAATGAAGTTATTATTCCAGCTTTGGAACTAACCATCCAACCATGTTGACCGGTTTCATCCACATTTACAATAACACCCGTTTCGCCATTGATTATTTTTGTATCGCCAACATGCAGTGCCGTTGAAGCAATAACCGAATTCTTAACTATCGTATTATTTATCAACGAACTTCCACCGGTAGAATAGACGGTTGAAGCAACTGTTGCACCGTTGTTTTCCATTATCAGACAATTGGTAAGTATCGCATTTTTCATCAGCCAGGCGGCACCGGCAGTTTCGCTTTTGCCCTGCGTAATTACAAATCCATCAATAATTGTTGTAGTTGTAAAATCGACATTTTGAGTCAATACCCGCATGGTTTTGTTTCCGCTCAGAATGGTTTGTTGGGTAGATGGTTGGCGGTCGGAAACTTGCGTTTCTGTGCCTGAAAATCCGCCCCAGATATTTACGCCATCTTTCAACGAAAATCCACCGAGATATGTTCCGTAAGCCACATATATATTGTCGCCAACGGTCGATTGGTCTATCATTTGTTGAAGTGACGCCGAAGCGTTGTTCCAGCTTGATCCATCTGCAGTTCCTTGTGATTGCGGTTTAACGTAACGATTGACAGCTGTTGAAATCTGACAGGAAAATATTAATCCGAGTGCCAGTATCAGTATTTTATGTTTGTAGTTCATACTATTTAAATTAAAAATTATTCATAAATATAAAACGAAACAAAAGTCGGATTGGTTGCCAGATAACCGGTAGGAACGGTGGTGCAATTTCCAATATTGTATGCTGCTACTTTTACTTCAATCGGATATTTTGTAACAGCCGGTAAATGGGTAATTGTGAGTGTAGAACCATTGACAATGGCAGGTCCATACAGCACAAAATATTCTACAGGCAAACCCGAAGAGGCAGTTGCTTTAAGCTCAATACTTTTTGTTTTAGAATTGATATTCGCAATGGTAGGAAATGTGATGGTCTGCGTTTTAGCCTGAGTAAACAAGGCATTATCATTAAAATATCCACCATTGCCGGTAGTACATTTTATCTCTCGCACCGAATACATGTGGGTATCACTGTTTGGCACCGTGGCTGCAAGGTAAAAGTCAATCGTTCCGGTGAAACTGCAATCGTTTCTATTCGCTTTCATTCGGAAGGTGCTGTCGCTGGTTTGAATAACCGGTCCACGGGTATTCTGAAAACGGATTGTTTTTCCGCCGTTTGTCAAAGTTGTCGGAATTGTTCCAACAACTAATTTCACCATTCTTTCAGATGTGCCGGTAGTACCGGGATACAAGTATGGGTTTTCGGAATAAAAGGCTGCTTTTAACTTGAAAACACCCCCTGCAAGTTCGGTTCTAGGCAATTGTGCAAAACCGAAATGACCCGCCTGTTGATTATACATCGTGCCGCCAATGACATAATTGATGGCTTGTGGAGTTTTGGTATAGGCATCGCGCATGCGTTTCACGCAAAGTTGTGCAATTTCCATGTTCGGATACCAAAGCGCATCTGTTCGGCAGGTGACTTCGTTGTTGCTGTATTTCGATTTATACGTGGCAATATACTGATCGTAAGGCAATGGGTCGGGATAACCCGTTTGCAAATTCATATTCTTATCGGCCAATACACCGGCATTTCGTGGAAAATCATTTAGTTTCATGGGTGCATTTCCACTCCACGTATCGGCATCGGCAGGCAGACGTTTAGCACAACTTGCATCGATAAACTTTGCCAAAATATCCATTTGTTCATCAATAAAATCCATGTGTCCGCCCCAGTCCCAAAGCACCCCAATCTGATCTTCCCATGGTGCTGCACGGCGGTAACTTACTGCACCGGATATGCCGGAAGATAAAGTGTTGAGTATAATCTGTGGTCCGTTCCAGGCTTCGCTGAGTTCGTTTCCAAGCCCACCCTGAAAGAAAATGATTGGTACATTGTTTAAATCGTACAACTTGTACGGAAGGTTTCGCGAAGCCATTCCCGATTTTAAAGGTAATGAACAGAGAATTCTGTCCTGACCTTTCGAGCGGTAATAATAAGGCAATTCCCACGACCAATCGATACGAGCTGAATGGCCGGTAGGTATAAAATTGGTATTTTCAATTTCGGGATGACCTGTCAGATTGGCAAGTTGTTTCAGGATATTATCCCAAGTGGCGGCGTTATCGGCTTTGTCATAGAAGAAGTGCAAACCAGCTTCCACCGCATTGTCTTGAAAACTAAGTTTTTGATCAATAGAATTAGCACTATTTGTTCCCTGCCCCTGAAGCATCATCACGGCGATATCGTATTTGGCACATACTTCCCTTATTTTCGGATTTTCCATCATGGCTGTTTCGCCCATATTGCGAATTCCGGTAAGTATTCCTTTGATTTTTTTTGCAGTAGGTGGAATCCAAAGGAATGTTCCCACAAATCGGGTTCCTGTAATACCGTTTGTGGAGGCAAAATAGCTGTCAGGAATAAAGTATTGGTACAATGAAGACGTTTCTTCACGCGTTCCCAGCTGTTGCATTTCGGTGGTCATTTCGCCGGTAACACTGTTCCATAACGAAATATTTAACTGACAATTGTAAGCTGGTGTGGGCACCGTGATGGTTGCATGAGCGGAGCCGGTTTTCTTTGAACCAATCGTAATGGTTTCCGAATTGCTATCGAGGGTAACTCCATCTTTCACAACATTCACCGTGAGTCTGAATTTCAGTTTATCGCTGTAATAGTTTTGAGCGGTTACAGAAACCGTAGTTTCACCCGGAACAACACCAAGCAACGTAACGTCACGACTTTGCTGCATATAGGTAGCCTGACTTACCATAAGTGGAGCAGCAACAAAAATGGCATTGCTCACGTTTTCAATTCCGGTATCACCACCATTATCCTTTGGCACAACAACAAGCTTAACATATTTCCCAACATATTCTGGTAAAACCGTTACGGAAGGAATGGCGTGCGGAAGTCCCACATTTCCCGATGAAATAATTTGGTCTGCCGAGGATGATTTGGCAAAACTGCCCACCACCCATTTGTAGGTGGAAACGCTTTCGGTGTGTGCATCCACGTTGGCAAAAGTATAATCGCCTGTAAGCTGTGTTCCGGCAATGGCATTGCCATTTATTAATCCGGCACTTCCAATGTTAAGTTGTTGTGTGTAGGGAATGTAAGCTACTACCGGTCCGTAAACTGCAGAAATATATTCTTTTCCGGTTGTGGGAGCTTCTGAACTTTTGGGCGTGATGCTTAGGAACAGGTAACGGTCAATATCTGAAGTTTGTAAACGGTATTTTAAAGCCGTTGCTCCTGAAATAGCCGCCCGGTTTTTCCCCAACAGATCAGTATCGCTATACCACTGATATGCAGAACCACTCTCGGGTGAAAAATCATAATCGAAATAGCGGTAAGTTCCTTCCAGCCAATCGCCTACATAACGGGTGGCTGTTCCATTTACAAGCAAATTTTTCAATTCCGGAGCAAAACCGGTACATTCCACAATGGAAAAATCGGAAAGGGACAACGATGTGCTAGCAGAAGCATCTACGGCAAAAGCAGTTATACCACCGGCAAAAGCAGGTGTAAATGCTACGTCAAAAGCAATTTGCCCTTTGGAAATATCGTCCACAAAAAGCTCAGCAGTACGTGCTGCACCTTTGTTGAACCGCAACCGAATGGAGTGCCAGACATCTGTTCCAAAATCGGTTACCACCGGTGATCCATTGGCAGATAAAATGCCATTAGTAAAGCTCAAATTAAAAATGGGGGCAGTTGCACTCGCATCTGTAGGTTCGTAATCGTTTATAGCCAGTGCTTCCGCACCGGTTAAACGAATAGCAGAAGTGCCTGTTCCACTGGATTTGGCATCGAACGAAATGGAAAGCGGGAAAAAGGCCGTTGGCAGGTTGGCAAGTTGAGCAGCTGCTGTAAAGGTTCCGAAATTGCTTGTTCCCGTTGTAATTGTGGGTGCAGTTCCGGTAAAAGTAGGCGTTGATGTATTAAAATCAAAAATCTGTGCTACCGGAACATGTCCGATAATCGGACCGTATGCCGGCGTATAAACAAACTTATCGTTGGTGACATTCACCCCATCCGACACTTTTACACTGGCAAAAATATATTTCAGCCGGTCAGTTTTTGCAAGTGTATAAGTGGATTGAGTTGCTCCGGTTATGGCTGCTTTGTCAGTCCCATCGGCTTTTGTACCTGAATACCATTGGTATGAAATGCTTGTTTGCGGACGTTGTGTAGCGGAGAAATATTTTGAGACAGCTGTTACCGTTGTTTTTACTGCCGCATCAGCTCCACTTACACGCAAATCATAAGCCACAGCACTCGATTCAACCACTTCATATACCATCAGGTTGTCAAAATAAAAGCTTTGCGTTGCACCCATATTAATTGTCACAGAGCTGTAATTCCACATTTTAACCACACCATTTTTGTCGCTGGTGTTGTTGATGAATCCCTTGAGTGCGCTTGTTGCAATAACGGTTCCATCGGGTAATGAAACGGTTGCCTGAAGTTTTTGATTTTTTATATCAATGGAAATTTTGAATTTATACCAGGTGGCTGGTGTTAGCCCGGTGGCAAAGTCAACATCGTTGATATTTGCTCCCAAATTATTCGGATCGGGTTTCTGGCTTCGGATATAGTTTTTGCCAATCATAAAACGTCCGAATTCACGTTCGGTAGTCGTTTTTACCCCGGTAGCAGGTTCCACTTTCTGTCCATTCATTTGAATGTTTGCCTGACCGCTATCGGTATTTGGCAAGGTTTGAATGAGCATTTCCATACACACGTTGTCGGTGGAATAATATGGGCTTGGGAAATTTACCCCATCATAACCGGCCGAAATGCAGGCATAAGTAGAACCATCTGTGTTTTTGTACGCTTTGGTGCGTCCGGTTTTGGTACCGGTTACCGCTGCATTGTTGGTGTATGTTTCGTAATCGAGAATGAATGGGGAGGTGGCAAATAATTCAGCGACAGCTAATATGGCAAATAAAACCAGCCAGAAGTACCGTTTGTTTTTCATGAATTTTAAATATTAGATTTATTGACACAAAGATATTCAGAGCCTATTAAATAGAATAAAACAAATGTGCCATTTTATGGTAGATTTGTTGCATAAACAAATAAACCTGACCGTTTCGGGTCAGGTTCATTAAAAGATATCAGATTTTCATCCAAACTTTTTGTATTGGTAGCACGACTTAAAGTCGTACTACCAACATATTCATTAGAATACCATTAATTACAAATTCTCACCATCAGGGGGCGATTTTATCTCGTGGGAGCAAGTGAGCAAGCATTTATTTAACTATGGCATAAAAACCACCCTGAACCCTAAAAAGTTTAGAGAAAGATCAGGGGCTCGGGTATAGCGGCATGCAGAACGGCAATTCTGAGCGTAGCTGCTCCAACTGCCACCACGCAATATGCGGGTCGTTCCTGTAGCTGGACCCGTGGGGTTAGTCTGAGCCGAAGTTGAATAAGTACCTATCCAGTCAGCACACCATTCAAACACATTGCCGTGCATATCGTATAAGCCGTAGGAATTGGGCGCAAAAGTACCTACAGATAGGGTTTTGCCCGGGGAGGTAGTTACTGTGTTGGTTCCACCATTATAAGGATATGCCCAGTTATAATTGGCTTGCAGGTCAGTTAAAAAGTTACCAAAATTGAAAGTAGTAGTAATACCTGCCCGGCAAGCATATTCCCATTGTGCCTCGGTAGGTAATGTGCCACCCATGTAGGTAGCATACTCTGCAGCACCATACCACGTCACATATATTACAGGCGAATTCTCGTAACCTGCTACCGGCACCCATTGTGAGCCATTGTAGTGCAATCCAAAATCTGTAGTCCCTGAACTGGCAATAATCAATACTTGAGTGGGATATGTTGGCGCAGTAGCCCAAATACCATTACTGCCAACACTTTTAGTATTCAGGAAAGCAGCATACTGACTATTGGTAATTTCGTACTTGCTCATTCGGAATGCTGTAAGTGCTACAGAGTGTTGGACTTCATCTGAAACTCTATTTAGCTCTGTCAGCGGACTACCCATAGTAAAAGTGCCGGATGGGATTGCAGAAGTAGGTATAATAGAGAAATTAAAGTCGGTAGTTTTGTTACCGGTAGGCACATCGGGTACAGAAGCTATGTATATGCCTGAAGTAGCTGTATAAAGAAGTTGGTCGCCGTTTTCATAATACATGGAAGTAGCCGTTATGGTAGTTGCACTGCTTTTCTGTGGGGTGGTTGTTTCTGCTTGTTTATTATTACTCAGAAATTTAATTCCGGCTTGGGTAGCAGTACTTGTCTGGCTTTGCAACTTGCTAGAATAAGAATAACCTGTTCCAGATACCCGAATAACATAAAACCCTGCGCATAGTGAAAGTTCCAACGAATTGTCACCCATTTCCATACGAGCAATTTTTTCCACTACTATTTTACCATCAAGGGAGAATGCAGACACCTGTGTACTTCCCGTTTGAGCAGCATAAAATGTCAGGATAGTTGTTCCAGTGCTTGCATTTTGAGAAATCCGAATACCGGAATCGTTTGAACTAAGTTCATCAACGGCTGAAGCTTGATCTGTCAAAGTCAGGGTGTTGCCGCTTGGTACATTTACCGAAGTACCTTTAGTCAGGTTTTGTACTTGCACGCTACCTACTGAGGTAGTAACACCTGAAGCCGTAAAGTTGATGCTGTAATTAAGTGCTGCATTGCTATGTGTAGCAGCTAGTAATAACACTGTCGCCAAAGCGGTGGAAAAGAAAGTTGTTTTGTTGTTCATAAAATAACAATTAAAATTGATGTATTTTCGGGTCATTGATATTGCTAAAATACAAATACCATAATTTACCCCCGCCACTTTTCGGTAACGGGGGAAATCTTTATTTATACTGCAGGAGCAGGTGGGGTAGGATTGTTGCCTTTTCTGCCTCGTCGGGTGGCAATGCCGGTTTTGTAGTAGTTGATATAATAATTTACACGGTCGATAAATTCGGCGTAGTTGGCTTCGCCTTCCACCAGTACCAATGCATTAATCTGATTCACGATAGCCTGATAAGCGGGATCAACGGCGATGCGGGCATTGCGGACATTACCGCTTATGCGTGCTGCCAATTCGTTGGCGCGGCTGCCAAAGTGCGAATCGAAGTCATCGTTGGCTTCATCAATCTTGGAAATCCATTCGTTAGCTTGCGCGGTTGTCAGGTCGGCTGCATAATTAGTATGCAACTCGGCATTACGATTTCGGATGTTATCGGTTTCTTTGTTATAAGGTAAATAACGAAGGTCGCCGTATTGATCCAGTTTTCGTAAAATATGTTCGGCAGCAGTGCGAATAGCGGGGTCAAAACTCATGGTTTGTGATTCGATAAACTTGTAGAATCCACGTTCCAACACATCACGATATTCATCACCTTCGGTAATGGTTTTTGTTTCCAAACTGCCTTGTTCCACCTTAATGGCAGCGTCTTCGGTCTCCAATGCGGTGAGATAACTTAGAAAAAGTGGTTTGATTTTCAGCTTCTCAGCTGTTTCTTTGTCCACTAAATTTTTAATGTCAAATTGAAATTTGTGATGTTCATCGTTTTGAAGATCACGCAAAAAGAACGGAATAATTTGTTTCATACTAGCGAAGATTTTATGTTTATAATTTAGTTGATTAAGTTCATCCGGTTATAGATGAAGTGTTTTTTGATTACTGTCTTTTCTTTACTCTCCTGTTTTCTTTCAATTTTCAGTCAGTTTTCTTCCGGCTTTTAACATACTGACATGAACTGACTTCAGTTTGCCCCAATACGTTAACGTATTCTCGTGTTTGGATTCCAGTTTGCCCCAGTACGTTAACGGTTTTTCATAAACTGACTTCTGTTTGCCCTAATACGTTAACGGTTTTTCATGATCCGGTTTCTGTTTGCCTCCGTTCGTTAACGGTTTCTCATGAATGGAGTTTTGATTCTAGTTTTAAATTTCACTTTGCAAATATAGCATCATTAATTTGTACAATCTACATTTTATCACATTTATTTTTAAAATTATTTTCATAAAATACGAAAGATGAATTTCTCCTCTGCTGGCGCGAATTAGCACACAGTTATTTTTTTATTCGGGTTATAATATCTTTTACTAAATCTTGAAATTTTTCAGGTTTATAGTCCTTGTTACAAGTTATAAAAACTTTCACATAGTAATTATCTACAACAAAAAGATAACAATATATTTGAAGACCACCGGAACTCAACATTTGATTATATAAATAAGAACCATTAAACACTTTAAATTCATCTGCTCCATTAGAATCAATCCTATGATTTCTTATTTCAGGACCATTTTCTGAATTATATTGCAAATACTTTTTATGAAACTTCAAAGCAGAGTCATGGTTTGCAAATTTTATCCTAAGGTCACACAAACTGTAAATATGTTTTTCAGTTTTACTTTGACAATCCCATATTTGTATCGTGTTTTTTACATTAACTTTCATATTTGGAAGAAATGTTGAATCGAGAAAAACTTTTCTGGGGATACTGTCCTGAGCTCTTATTATTTCAGATACTTCTTTCCTGTCTTGAGAATGCTGTCCATACACATTTGACAGTGTAAGCAGCAACATAACTATTATCCTAACAATGTATTTCATATTATTTTTTTTAATTATGGCAAACTTAAAGCTATGACGAATAACAATCAAGCCAGTCTATTGGGAAATCTTCTTACAAATCAAAAATTACTTTTCCATTACGCACCAGCTTTACATGTGTGCGTTTGTCGTTTCCGGTTTTGAAGTTGAATTCATCTTTCTGGTCGCTCCAGCTAACGGTAAGTTGGGTGCGGTCGGCGTTCCATTCGGTTACGGGTTGTTCTTCGCCCTGCAAATAGGGGAAAAGCAGCACTTTGAATTTTGAATCAGCTCCGCGCGAAGGAATTACCAATCGTTTGATTGGACCCATGGTGCGAAGGTAGAACTGGTGTATGTCTTCTGTTTTGATATTTTCCAGCACTTCCAGCCGTGGGTTGGGTTCCAGATTCGGGCGTGGAGCTACGGTTTTGTCGAGTACGCGCACCAATAATTGGGGATTGCCTTTGGATGGTAAATACCTGCCGGCATTCCATTCGCCACCGGCGGTATTATCAACCGGTTTGTTATCACGGCGCATCCGTTTATCTCCCAAAATGATATCATAATCACCTGCTTTTCGCAGTCCCGATATTTTATTGAAGCCAAGCGAGAGGTACGAAGTTTGCATTTCTACTTCTGCCAGTTGTTTGATGGTAACCAGTTCCACATCCATTGGCATAGGCAAATTCCATTCGTAAAGTCGCTCCTGATTGTCTTTTTTCAAATCGTCGACGATTAACGCATAACTGTGTTTACCTTTCACCAATCCGGCGGTGCGGAATGCATATTCCACCGGAAAGTTTTTCAAACGCATGGGCCAGCTGTCTTCCTGCCAGTAAAGCGGATTGGTTTGCAGGTTGCCGCTGTACATTTCAGCCACTTTGCGAAGCGGATCACGCTCGGGTTTTTCGCCCGGAAAATAGTTGGAAAGGTTTTTGGCTGTTTCGGCATAAACACCGGTTTTCCAGCGCGGAGAAACATCTTTGCCCAACATAATATCTGCCACCGGACTTTTCAGCCACATCCAGTCGTAACAATATTTGGTTTCAATCACACCAAAAGTAGATGCACTGGTATCGTTATAATCAAGCCACGAAGCCGGAGTGGCAAAATATCCCTGTCCACGTCCGTCGATGGTAATGGCTGAGTGATACTGCGTTTGTGTACTGCGGAAACCATCCACCACCCATTCACGTCCTGCACCCGAAAGTGTGAATGAACCGCGGTCGCTGTGGTCGTGCGAAATAAAGTAAGTATCCTGTCGTCCTTCCAGCCCGAACTTAACCGCCTGTTTTCCCCAGACGTTTCGGGCAATAAATGCACCGCGCGAAGGAACGTTGTAAGTAAGCGGCATGTCCACGGGTGGCACACCGTTATAGGCTTCTTTGGTTTTATCGGGATCGGTAGCAAAAACATAGGCTATTACATCCGGCACTTTATTGACAGATTTTGGCAAGGTATTGGCATAAATATAATCCACCTTAGCATCTTTCGGGAAGTAATATTTGTAAATGAGCATAATTGTCCACTGCAACTGCGTGCGTGAGCCGGTATCGCCGGAAGTAAACCAAAGTCCATCAGGATTTACTGACAGCGAATAAACCGCCCAATCCACAAATTTACGGAAATGGGGATGCGCGAAGAAATTTTTATCGCCCCGACGCACCATGGCTGCCAGAAAACCGTTGTACGCTTCAGCCTGACCAATGGTATAAGTCATGCCTTCGGTACTCATGCCTTCCGCCGAAAACTGATACCTGAAATAATTTTCAGCCAGGTCGCGCGAACGGTCCAGCAATCGTTTATCCACCGGAATTTCATTCTCCACCGAATACAAGGTCAGCGGAAAACTGAGCGACATAGCCATGTGATTCCAGCGTTGCCAATGCGACGGTAGATCCATTCCGTGCAGGTATTTGCCCTGCAGGTTTTTAGCAACCATGTTCAGGTACACTTCTTTATCCGATTTCTTCAACCCGGAAGCCGTAAAATCATATAACCGGGGTAAATATCCACACCAAAATAAGGCTTGCTTGATTTCATGTTCTTCCCCAACGACCACTTCCAGTCCATCGAGATACTTATCATAACTACGGATAAAATTTCCGGCTACCAACGCACTTTCTTCAAACAACGGTTTATCGTTATAAAGTTGGGCTAAATAGGCCTGTACGGTTAGCTGATTGACAAAATCAGATGAATATTTTTTGGCATCTTCTGGAGTGATTTCTCCCTGTAAAAGTTGTGCGTACACCTTGCCGAATTTTCCTTTCCCTTCACGCATTTCTTTGTTCAGTTTATTGGCTATCGGCACTATCATTTTTCCGATCTGTGTGGTTTCAAGGCGTTTACGGGCATCGGCAAATTCAGCCGGTGACGTGAAAATACGCGGATGAATGCCTTGGGCAGGGGTTTTTCCTAATCTGGAAAAATCAAAACCGTCGGTATCGTATTTCAGCACTTCTTTATAGGGATTGCTCCATTTTAAGGTTCCGTTCAACACTTCTTCCACCGTCACTTTTCGGGTTGGCATTTCGCTTAAACGGGGGTCGGTTGGCGACAATTCATCGTTGGGAAATGAAGTGAAATTTCCATTTTGTGCTGAAATCAAACTGTTTACACAAATAAGAGAGAAGAAAAGCAGCTTTATTTTGTTCATTTTTTTCTGGTTGAAGAAGTTATTCGGCAATTCCGAAATATTGTTGAATATTAAATTTTGAAGTGACAGGTTCAATAATTAATGCCGGATTTTGCCCTTTGCTTATCAAAGTCACCGTTTCGCCTTTTTTTATTTCGATAGCAAATTCTTGCTCCGACAGTTTGCTTATTTTCAAAACTTTGCCATTAGCACCAATCGGATTAATCATATCCGTTTTCAACACGCAGGTTTCACCGGCTTCGCTGGTAATAGTTATAAAATCGGTTTTGCCTCCGGTTCGTTTAGCCGAAACCAAAAATCCACCTTCGGCTCGTAAGTTATAGAAGCAAGCCTCTTTCCATGCATCCGGAATGGCCGGAAATACGCGGATTTTATTGCCCCAACTCTGAATATACATATCCAGTGCAGCCCGAGTAGCAGAAATTGGCGATTCGAAAGTGGGCCAGCCGTTTTCGCTGTAGAATCCGTTGGGTGTAAAGGTTGGACCTTTTTTCACATAGTGAATGGAGCGGTTCAGCCACTTCAGAGCCTCATTGCCATCACCCAGGGCTGCCCAAAGCGAGGACGCTCCGGTGAATTTAAACATACAACTGTCGCCCGCCAAACCGGTAAAATTGCGCAACGATGTTTTCATTACCGGAATAAAATCAAGTCGGTTTTCGATATTAGTTTCATAAAGCGGAAAAATGGAAAATAAATGACTGTAATGCCGGTGTGGGCGGTCGAACGAAATATTTTTCCCTATTTTCAACCCCCTTTCATCCACCGGATAAGGAGTCATATTTTCCAGTAAATCTTTCCAGCGCGGGAGCATGGGGTCATCAATTTTCAATCGGTTGGCACAATCAATCAACGTACCAAAACCCCAACGTGCCAGTGCCAGATTCATATTCACATCCACATCCTCCCCATATTCGTCGGAAAAAGAAAGCGGCAGGTGATATTTTCCATCATCGCCTTTATACAAGGTTCTCGAATAGACCGAAAAGGCTTTCTTCATTAACGGGTAAACCGAATTCCGAAGCAACTTATCGTCCATTTTCATGCGGTAATGAATATAGTACTCCTGCATCAGCCACGGAAGTGCTATCAAACTCATTTTGGTTTTGGAGTTTGGGTCTGTGTACAATCCAACGCTTGCTTCTAAATCATCATAGCCTACCGGATTTCCAAGTGCAGCACATTCATCCCGAAAAGCAGCAGGCACATTGTTCACCAACTGCTCTTTGCGGCGCTCCAGTAACTGAAAAAGTGGTTCTTCCATCTCCAAATGATTGGTAATTCCGGTTGTATAATACGCTAACTGAACGTTTAAATTGGTCCACATGGCTGTCCATACTGAACGAAGATACCAGGGCCCCATCAGGTCGATCACCGGTTTTCCAGGATGTCCGGCACTTCCCAGGCGGTATTGCTGAATCCAGTAAAGGCTTTCAATCCGCTTGTCGGGGAAACTCACAAAGCTTTTTTGATAATAATTGTGCCACCAGTCGCGATGCTGTTTTCTGACGGTCGTTTCATCCTTTTTTCGGGCAGCCTGCAAAACTGAAACGGCATCGTTTGCCGAACCTGAACCGGGTGTAAGCTTATCAGCCCACCGGTTGGCAACGGTCACATAAATCAACCGACTGCCATCAGCCGTTTTCTTTTCGTTCCATGCTGTAGCATAATCATCGCCCATCAAAAGCGGCTGCGTTGCCACTTCAATGCCTTTTATTTTCTCCACTACAAACGACGGATTTGGCTCATAAATAAGGCTCTTATTAATACGGATTTCAGGGCGGGAGCTATTGCCTTGTTCGGGGCGTAAACTAACGGACGCTGATTCTTCGCCTTTATCGCTGCGCAGCTTCAGCACAATAAACCGCTCATCGGAAGGCACAAAACAAGTGAGTTCTATTTTTCCTTTGTCGGTAGTAATTGTACCACGTATTTCGGCATTCCACAAGTCAATTCGCAAATCAGTATGGGTGATTTTGCCGACAGGAGTCAACAAAAGCTGACCAATGGGAAGCCGCACTTTTCCGCTCGGGTACTTTCCTTTCAGCATTTCGGCGGGTCGGTGGTCGTACACATCGCTGCGCCCAATATCAAACCGAATGGTGTTAGGTTTCAAATTATCGCGGTAGAGAATTGTCCCAAGCAACCCATTGCCTACATAAGCCCCTTCGTAGTAATTTTCGGGTAAACGTTTGTAAACGATATCGTGCTGCGAAAGGAAATCAGACCAATTTATCTGGTTAATTAAAGTTTGGGAAACAACAGAAATGATACCCAAAAACTGCAATATTAAAATTAAAACTTTTCTTCTGATTAAACTCATTCTATTTCAAAATTTATTTTTCTCTGACTTTTATCATAAAACCTTACAGGGCCAACTAATCCGGCAGGTTTCAACTGACTGTTCGACCTGAAATAATACCACGTGCTGAATGCTTTTCTACCCTGCGATGGTCGGGATTCATTTTTTAAAAACCAGGTTGGATAAGCCAATAGTGCACGTCCTTTAGTTTCGCCTCTATCGTTTCCCCATTCAAAATCAGCAGGTTCCTGTTCGTCGCCAATCAATCGATTTGCCCAGGTATTTGTTATTTCGATAGTAATAATATTTTCCCCAACTCTCATTCCTTTTGTAATATCGGCTTTGAATGGTGGATACCACAACGTTACTTTTTCAGCATCGTTTACTTTTACCTGTGCCAAATCATACACTTTACCTAAATCGAGGAAAAAACGTTGATTTTCAAGCATATTTCCAATCCGAATTATCTTTTTATAAACCGCTGTTCCGGAGAAGTACTTAATATCTTTGTCTTCGGATGTACTGAAATCAATCAAATCAGGCAATTTTCGTTCAAAGGAAGACCCGTTTTTTGGAATAAAAGTAACATTCCAGGATTGATTTGGCATTTTATATTGCGTTGTTTTTACACTCATTGAACTTTTCAATCCTGATGCACGTATGAAATTGATTTTTACGTTTTCATTGGAAGAAAAGTAGCTATTACCAGCTGAATCACAATGTATTGACCAATCATCAGTTATTGTATCCGCCTTTGCTTCGGTTAAATGGTCGACTAACAGCGGCGGTTTCCGAAAAACAACAAACACGGATTGTTGCGGATTAAGTTTAACATTAACAGTGGTTCGTTTACCATCATCACTCCATACAGAAGCGGGTTGAATTGAAGCATCTTCAGCTTGCCAAAGTTCCGGTTGTTTTCCTGTTATTCGAAATGAGATTCCATTATACTTGATTTGTTTGGCGGTATTTACTACAAAATAAAGATCCATTCCGTTTGCTCTGCGATGAGTGACTTTAATTTCATTTGCTGAGTCTTTTAAAACCTGATAATCACGGGTGATACCTTCTTTTTGGATAGCTACTTTCAAATCTGAAATGACAAAACCTTTGCCACAGGGATTTATGGGTTGATTTTTCCAAACTGAATGGGCTAATTTTTGCAGGTTTTGGTCACAATCCGGATAGTTTTGTAATCCGGGTGAATGAACAGGACGAGGACAAACTACCGTTGCGCCCTGCATGGTCAGATTGACTAATTTTTCTGCAACTTCAGGCAAAATCAGTGTGTCTGAATACACAATAAAGGGATATGAACGCCCCGAAGGCAATAAAACCTGCCCGTTTCTGATGCTGATATTTTCCTTCATAAAATCGTTGACAGACAGCAAATCAGCATTTCCAACCAACTTATCCACACAAAGATAATCAACAACTCCCTGACCTTGTTGCAACAAAAACTGGCATCGAGCAATGTATTTAAAAAATTCCTTTCCTGGTTCAAACCAGGTCTGAAATCTTCCAAAATGAGTTCCCCACCAGCCCATGCACATTCCCGGCTGATATTTATCATCGAAAGGTTGATGCACCCAGTGATGCAGAATTAGTCTGTTTACTCCCGAAAGAAAAGCTCCGTCAGTCGATTTTTTAAGCATGGCAGGTGTCTCCGTAAAATTGCTCACTTCCGGTCTTCCTGTAAATGCTTCAGCCCCCACCAAGGGTTTGTTTTCAGCTCCGGCTGCAGCAGGAATTGACGAATTAATGCCACCGTTACTATTCGACCAGAATTCACCCATGGGTAAATCGGCTAAAGCCGAACCTTGTGTGGTATTAAACGGACCTGAATATGGTTCCCAATCGAAACGTAATCCGGCTTGGTTAATCATCTTTTTACCGATACTAAATCCATTTTCCATGTAAAGTTGATTAATCACATCACGGTAATCCCATTCAAAACGAACCGTTTTTTCTTCCGAATCCAACAACCTACGATTGCTGTTTTTTTTGTCGTTGGTAACGGTCTGAACAAAAGTCAGTAACCATGGAAGGGGGTCGTATCCTTTGCGTTGGATAAATTCTTCTCTGAATCCGGGTGTCCAGTTCTGATTACCCGCTTCATAACTATCGATAAGGATATGCTTTAATGAACCCGGAATAAATTCTCCCAAATTCTCAATAATTGGATTGAGCACTTTCGACCAGTGATATTCCGATTGTTTGCTACTCATTTTATCAACTTCAAGTGTTTTCCCAATCACATCATCCGGAACTGGGTGTGGTGAAATACCGGTTGATGCATGGCCAAAACGGTAAATTTTCCACCTTTGCCCTTTAGGAATAGGAAGCAAAATGCCCTTAATGGAATCAAATTTGAGTGTGAGAATTTTTACATCCGCAAGCTCCGGTTGTCGTTTGTCAGCCGGAATAGCCATCACAACTACATCTTTGTAAAAAGTGAGTTTGGAATCATACCGCCCCCAACCTTTATCGGCTTTGAGGGAAGGTTTCGTCAGTTGAATCTGTTGGATTTTTCCATTTCCTGTAATGATGGTATCTCTCCAAACCAGATGTTGCATACTCTGTTCTTCAGAAACCCATGATCCACCTGTGGTAGAATATCCAACCGTATTATGAAGTCCGAGTTCCAACCCAAGGCGTTTCGCTTCCGATGCTGCAAATTTCAGAGCGTCCCAATAAGCTGAACTTCGATAAGTTTGCTCAGGCCAGGGATTGTTTAATGTAGGTGCCTGACTTTCCTGAACTGCAGAACTCAGATTAAATATGGTTGCTCCGCCAATTCCGGAGGCTTTCATGGCTTCAAGGTCCTTGGTGATTCCTGATTTTGAAAAATTGGAACCCATCCAGTGCCACCACACATAAGGTTTAGCAGATTGTGGCGGATTCTTAAATTGTAGTTCGAGATTTTTCAATTCTTGTCCGTAGGAATATAATTCAAAGAAAACAAGAAAATATATCAGATTTTTTTTCATGAAAACAGCTTTGCAATGGATGTATTCTTAGTTTAATTTCTCCGAAATAAGCTGTTTTTCTATGCCATTGATATAAATAGTTACACTTTTTTGTTTCGTTGAAAAAATCTGATAATCAGTCACTTTACCATTTTTCCAACTGATATTTACCGTAAAACCTCCACGAGCTTTCAATCCACTTACCGAACCCTCTTTCCATGCATCGGGCAATGCAGGCAACAAATGAATTCCTTCATCGTCCGACTGCAAAAGCATTTCAGCCACGGCAGCTGTTCCACCAAAGTTTCCGTCAATCTGAAACGGCGGATGAGCATCAAGCAGGTTTGGATAGGTTCCACCGCCGCCCTGATAATTGATCACAACTCCATCGGGTTCTTTGTATTTCAGCAGTTCGCGGTACATTTTATAAGCATGATTACCGTCCAACAGCCTTGCCCATAGGTTGATACGCCATCCTTTGCTCCAGCCGGTTGTTTCATCGCCTTTAATTTCGAGGGTTCGCTTGCAAGCCGCAGCCAATTCCGGTGTTTTATTAACAGAAATATGTTGTCCGGGAAATAATCCAATTAAATGTGATTGGTGTCGGTGTTTTGGTTCCGGATCTTTCCAATCGTAATACCATTCTTGTAGATTTCCGGCAGCACCAATTTGGTAGGGATAGAGTTTATCAAGAGCAGTTTGTAATGATGTTGCAAATTCTTCATCTGTTTTCAACACCTTTGCTGCTTTGATGGTTCGGATAAAACTTTCACGAATAATGGCCAAATCGGCAGTTCCACCGTAAAGTATGGCACCATTAAAACCATCAGGCGTCAGGTATTTGTTTTCAGGCGATGAAGAAGGTGAAGTAACAAGTTTTCCATTTTTGTCGGGTACTAAAAAATCGAGACAAAACTGTGCTGCACCTTTCATGACCGGATAACTTCTGCGAAGAAAATCGAGGTCTTGCGAAAACGAGTAATGTTCCCATACATGGGTACTCAACCAAGCACCGCCGGTTGTAAAGTTCGACCATTGCGGATTACCTTTACCTTCACCTACGGGATTGCTCATAGCCCAAATGTCGGAATTGTGTGCTGCCATCCAACCACCGCAATTGTAGAAATTTTTTGCATTTTCAGCACCTGTTTTCGATAAATTCTCAATAAAATCGAGCAATGATGAATGGAGTTCAGATAAATTGGTGGTTTCCGCCGGCCAATAATTTTCCTGGGTATTAATATTGATAGTATAATTTGAATTCCAGGGCGGACGAACCCGATAACTCCAAATTCCCTGTAAATTGGCCGGAACAGCTTTGGTGCGTGAACTGCTAATCAGCAAATATCGTCCAAAATTGAAATACAACGCTTCGAGTTTCTTGTCGCTTTGTCCGGTAGAATAACGTTTCAGGCGTTCGTCGGTTGCCATATTTTTGACGGAATCATATTCCAAGTTAAGCTGAACACGATTAAAAAATGTTTGATAATCAGCAATATGAGCTTTTTTTAATTGCTCAGATGTTTTGGAATATGCATCTTCTAATTGAGTTGAGGCAATCGTTTTATACGGTTTTCCTTCGGTGGCCGGATTTTTATCAAAACCATTAAAACTGGTGGCAATAGAAACATAGATAACGGCTTCAGTAGCCGATTTCACGATCAGGGTCGAATCTGATTGCAATACTTTTCCATCAGTTGATTTTACTTTTATCAAGGTGCTGAAATGCGTTCCACGATTTGAATCAAAATAGATATTTCCCGGAATGCCACCCACTGACGCTTTTTGGTCATAAGGCGCATAACCATCAATTTCAAGTTTGTTTTCAGAGGTTTGTTTTGCATATTTCATTACACTTCCAAAACCAATGTTGAAATTCAAAGCTGTTTTCTTACTCGCTTTAAGCTTGATAATAAATACTTTATCAGGATTTGAAACAAAATACTCACGCGTGTAATACACTTTGTTTGCAGTATAACTAACTCTCGAAACTGCCTCATCCAGATTCAATTCACGATAATAATTAGTCACGACCGAGTCATGATTAAAATGCAGAAAAAGCGTTCCAAGCGCCATGTACGATTGGCTGTATTTGCCCTGCAGTTTTTTTACCAGTTCATTGGCCGAACGGTAATCTTCTTTTGCCAATGCTTCACGTACAGCTGGTAAATACTGATACGTTCCTGCATAGATTTTCGGATCAACCGGCTCACCCGACCAAAGCGTGGCATCGTTCAGATAGATTTTTTCGTCTTTCGTACCACCAAAAACACTTGCTCCCTGTGTTCCGTTTCCCAATACCAGACTTTCTTCAAAAAACCGAGCCGGTTGTTTGTACCAGAGCGTTTTATCGGGTAGCCGGGCAAATAAACCAAGTGACAAAACTAAACCAAATCCTAAAACAATAAGCCTCCCCAAGCCCCTCCTAAGGAGGGGATGTAAAGTTAGTTCTTCTTTCATAATCATATTATACATGTTTTTTTATTTTATTAGTTTCGATAAATAGGTCTTAAAGTCCCCCTTCGGGGGATTTAGGGGGCTTTCACTTCATTTTCTTCCAGTATTCTGTCAAAAACCTGCAATTTGGCAACAGTGGCATTGTGTCCAAAAAAGAAATCGAGCGCATCGGTGGTAATTTCTTTCGTTCCGGCAGCTGTAGCTACTTTCTCTCCGTTCAGATATAGATTCATTTCTTTTTCGCTCGCTGTCAGCACCACAAATTGCCAACTTCCCGATTCAATTTTTCCTCCCCGTAAACGGTTTGGGGAGGCGATTAACTGTCCGTTTTCAATGCTGCATGAAACAGTTTTATAACCTTTCCCAAAAGCATTGTAGCCATCTTTCCCAAATATTTTTCCTGATTTTTCATCGGTTTTGAACCAAAGTGCTATGGAAATGGCATTTTCGCGCATTTTCAAATGATGCATTCTTAATCCCGGTTTTGCATTTCCACGTGAAACATTTACATCCACCGCAGCAGCCAGTTTGGAATCGTTTGGATGCATTTCAAGTGCTTTGCCATACGGACTATTCACTAATTTGCTTGATGGATTTATCCATATTTGAAAATCTCCATTTAAAGGAAATTCAGGCGTTTTTCCATCCCATTTTTCAAAGGTCAGCTGTCCTAAAAATCCGGCTTGTGGATTGGTTTTCAGTTTTATGTTGGTTTTCCTGAAAATGGTTTGTCCGTTTAATTCAACGGTCTGACCATCAGGCAAAACCGCTTTTACTGTCGTTTCACTTGAACCAAAACGAATGGAAACCGGATACCAACCTTCTTTCAATCCAATTTTTCCATCAGGATTCCGACCAAAAACACCGTGCTGAACCACAATTTCGTTGTTTATGCGCAACTGATTCTGGCAACTGGCTTGCTTTGCACCTAATCCGGCACTTTCACCAATGCGTTTGGTGGTTTGAAACTGATAAACTCCGGTCATGGGTGCGTGAAAATAGCCCGAAAATTCACGAACCACGTTGCGGCTTTCGGACGATTCGAGGTTCTGGGAAAGACTCATTTTATAAGGTTCGGCACTATCAATATCCAGAAAATCAGCATCGCGGCGTTTTCCGGTGCGGTCGAAACTCTGTGCAACAAACCCTTTTTCAACCGCTGGTAATGTCTGGATTGGTTCCAGCCATTTTACTTCCGGTTGAGTCAATATTGCAGCATTTTTTTCCGGTACAAAACGCAAATCGGCAGGGCTAATTTCCTGAACTTTGCCACCATTTATGAAATACTTCACTTCAAAAGGCATAGGTTCCAGGCTATTAATATTCCAGAATAACGGATCGCAAATCACCAATTCCAACGCATGCCAGCCTTTGTCCAACACCACTTCGCCCTGACGGTGAGCCTGTTGCTGGTGGAAAATTCCGGTATGTTCAATCACCGTTTGACCGGCAATATCCAGTGTCACCGGTCCGCATGAATTGACATCAAATTTGTAAACGCCTTTTTCTTTGGCAAAAAACACGCCGGTAAAGCGATAAAAACCTTTGGTTTGTTGTTCCAAAGTTTGCTTAGAAATGGCACGTGGAAGTTCAAAAGCCGGAACTGAAGTGGTCAGAATAGCTGTTTCCTGATTCAAATCGGGCATCATCACTTT